>NZ_BORE01000028.1:0-36589 GCF_018333015.1 Bacillus sp. J14TS2
GGTTGTGTTATTTTTTTACTTGTCATAAATTAATAATACACGAGAGCAGACCCTTTGTGGTCTGTTTTTTTTGTGCACAAAAAAACTGTTGCACGATCAGTTACCTGATTGTGCAACAGCTCCTTTTTCAACGATAAATATATAGCTGTTTGCGATTCACCCAGTTTTTGATCATTTTAATCATTGAAGGCCGAATAAACTTACGTGTAAAAGGAATTAAAAGTAGCAGTCCCAAAATATCTGTAATAAAACCAGGACAAATAAGAAGAATTCCTCCGATTAACACGCAAACGCCATCTAACATGGCGATTCCTGGAGGCTGATGATTTTGAATTTGACTCTGTAGTTGATAAAGAACATTGACACCTTGTTTCTTTGTTAAATATACACCCACCATGCCTGTAACAATAATTAACAGTACCGTGGGCAATATCCCCATCCATTTGCCTGCCAGCATAAATACACCAATTTCTAGTGCTGACAAGAAGATAAATAGAAGTACCCATTGTCTCATCTTGTCCACATCCCAACGTTTTCTATATCTATTATCGTAACATATCTAAGTCTTTATCAACTAGGATGGAGCTTATTTTAGAAGGGAAAATTCTGCCTATGCAGAAAATATCCGTATTATAGTACATCAAACAAAGAAAAAAGCCGGAAAAAAACCGACTTTTTCTTTATTTATTGATAAAAAGGACCAAGGCGAGACTACGCTAACGTCCTGTCAGCAACATCGACACTAGTACATCTTTGTACGTCGAAAGTTCAAAGCGGCCCAGGAGCGTGTTGTGCTGACTTCTACGTTGGCCCACAGCACAGGCAATGGGCGGTTTTAGTAGAAGATCCTATTCCTGATACAGGATACCGGAAAAGCAGGCTAACCATTTTTGTTGGGCTTTTCTGAACAAACTTTTAAAGGACACTAGCATGTCCATTGTAGATAACGCCCCTTGTTGCATCTACCGTAATTTCTTGACCATCTTTTAATAGCTTCGTTGCATTTTCTACTCCTACAATTACTGGAATTCCCAAATTAAGCCCGACAACGGCAGCATGACTTGTTAAGCCACCTTCCTCTGTGATCAATGCAGAACATTGTTCTAGAGCCGGAACCATATCTCGATCTGTACCAATCGAAACCATTACACTTCCGTGTGTCACTTTCTCTGTTGCCTCGTCCGCGTTTCTTGCCACAAATGCTTTACCAAAAGCTGTTTTCCTACCGATCCCTTGGCCTTTAGCAAGTACATCTCCTAAAACATGTAGCTTCATTAAGTTGGTTGCACCCGTTTCACCCACTGGGACTCCACCTGTAATCAGGATTAAATCACCGTGTTTAACCAAACCAGAATTTAAGGTTTCTGTAACGGCACCTTCTAACATTTCATCTGTAGTCGTCACTTTTTGTCCCATTTGCGGATATACTCCCCACTGAAGCATCAACCTACGAACGATCGTTTCTTCATGTGTAATCGCGATGATTGGAACCTTAGGGCGATATTTCGAAATCATCCGCGCAGTATGGCCGCTTTCTGTCGGTGTCACAATGGCACTCACATCCAAGTTAATAGCTGTATGTGCCACCGATTGGCAAATGGCATCCGTCATATTCACTTCACTATTTTTGCTCAAATAATTAAGAATTTCTTTGTGATTCATTGCTTTTTCTGTTGATTCTGCAATATTGCTCATTGTTTGCACAGCTTCTACTGGGTAAGAACCAGCTGCCGTTTCTCCTGATAACATGACTGCATCTGATCCATCTAAAATCGCATTGGCTACATCACTGGCTTCCGCTCTCGTTGGTCTTGGGTTACGTTGCATGGAATCAAGCATTTGAGTCGCAGTAATAACTGGCTTTCCAGCTTCATTACATTTACGGATTAACGATTTTTGCACAAGTGGAACAGCTTCAGTCGGAATTTCTACACCTAAATCTCCACGTGCAACCATTAGACCATCGGATACTGCAAGAATTTCATCAATATTATCCACACCCTCTTGATTCTCAATCTTAGGGATAATATGGATATAGTCTCCACCATTTTCTTCTAACAATTGACGAATTTCAATAATATCGGAAGCTCTTCTTACGAAAGAGGCTGCGATAAAGTCAATTCCTTGTTCAATACCGAACAAAATATCTCTTGCGTCTTTCTCGGTAATCCCAGGCAAATTTACAGAGACACCAGGCACGTTTACACCTTTTTTATTTTTAAGTGTTCCGCTATTCATCACTTTTGTAATTATTTCATCATTTTCTTTGTGAATCTCTGTTACTTCTAAGCCAATTAAGCCATCATCCAACAAAATAATAGACCCAATATGAACATCGCTTATCAATCCAGGATAAGATAATGAAAATTTCTCCTCTGTTCCTAGGACTTCTTTCATTGAAACAATGACTGTTGAACCTTGAATTAATTCAATCGCTCCATCTTTCATATTATGAGTGCGAATTTCAGGACCCTTCGTATCTAATAAAATACCTACATTTTTGCCAGCCTTTTTAGCAGACTCACGAATATTCACAATTCGATTCAAATGTTCCTCATGATCACCATGGGAAAAATTTAAACGTGCTACATTCATACCAGCTTGAATTAAATCATATAAAGTATCCTTATTTTCACTTGCGGGTCCAATTGTACAAACTATTTTTGTCTTCTTCATCTTTCTTTCCTCCTAAAATATTGCCTACTTAAATCGATAATTCTTTGGATAGCTTATAAAGATCTTCATGGAAGGCATGCGGCTCATCCAGAATACTTAAAATATCGTTATCGATAATTTTATCCTGCTCGATCCCTACTGCTCTTCCACCTTTCCCTTCTATCAATAATTCAACAGCTCTTGCTCCAAGCCGACTCGCCAACACGCGGTCATAGCCTGTTGGTGTTCCACCCCGTTGAATATGGCCCAATACTGAAACACGCGTTTCAATATCGATGCTCGCTTTTAATTTTTCTCCAAATTCTGTTCCACTCATGACGCCTTCTGCCACAATAATGATAGAGTGCTTTTTCCCACGTTCTTGCCCTTTATGAAGTCGATCACAAATATCATCCATATCAAAATCTTCTTCAGGAATAATAATGGTTTCTGCCCCACCAGCTAATCCAGAATATAGAGCGATATCACCCGCTCCACGCCCCATTACTTCAATAATAAATGTTCGCTCATGGGATGAAGCTGTATCTCGAATATTGTCGATGGCGCTTAAAACTGTGTTTAAAGCCGTATCAAAGCCAATTGTAAGGCTCGTACCAGGAATATCATTATCAATCGTTGCGGGGACACCTACGCATGGAAATCCATGCTCTGTTAAGGCCTTTGCACCTCTGTATGAGCCATCGCCACCGATAACAATGAGGCCATCAAGTTCAAACTTCTTTAATTGTTCGACACCTTTTAATTGCCCTTCTTTCGTTTTAAATTCGTCACAGCGTGCAGATCGGAGAATAGTACCGCCACGCTGAATGATATCTCCAACAGAACCCAATGCTAGTTTTTTGATATTTCCGTTTATCAAACCGCTGTAGCCTTGTTCAATTGCGTAAGGCTCTAAACCATGAAAAATAGCCTTTCTTACAACTGCCCTAATCGCCGCATTCATGCCAGGGGCGTCTCCGCCACTTGTTAAAACACCAATTTTTTTCATGTTCATCACTCCTATTCATTACAAACGTATGGTTATGTAAGACATCCATTCTCCCATCATTCAGTGCTTTTATTAAGGCTCACTTTTGTGTAACAACTAAATTCCAACACGTAGAGTTCTTCAAACTCGATCTCGTATTATTTTACCTTCAACATTAAAAATACCACTTTATTGTCGGATTCTCAAATCTTTCAGCATTATAAATAGGAAAAACTGCCCCATTGTATACTGAGTCTTTTCTCCACATCTATATATAGTATCTGTATTTTTCCCACATACCATATATAAAGCGAAAGACTTATCGAGGTGTTAGCGTCCGTTATCCTCCACTTAGACTTCTTTGAAGCCTGATCACCTTGAAGTAGGGAGCTTACGGACGGGTTGCACCGGGATAAAAATTCAGCATTCTACTGGAACAGTCTGTACTTTAAATTATATTGGACTTTTTTCAAATTTTATTTCTTCTATGAACTTGCCCATTTGTCTAAATTTATTATAACGCGCTTTGACTCGTTCTTCTGAGCTAAGTGCGGTTAATTCCTTCAATGCTTGATTTAAAATAGGATCAATAAATTGCGCTTGGCGTTCTACGTCTTTGTGTGCTCCACCTTTTACTTCCGGAATAACTTCATCAATAATATTAAAATTAAGTAAGTCGGATGCTGTTATTTTCATCGCTTCTGCTGCCTTTTGCGATAAAGAAGCATCTTTCCATAAGATACTTGCTGCTCCTTCTGGAGAAATAACGGAATATACGGAGTTTTCTAGCATAAAGATTCGATTCCCTACACCTAGGCCCAAAGCCCCTCCACTACCGCCTTCACCTGTTACAAGACAAATAATTGGCACCGTGATCCCTGCCATTTCAAATAAATTACGAGCAATGGCCTCACTTTGTCCTCTTTCTTCAGCAGCTTTTCCTGGATAAGCTCCTTTTGTGTCTACAAAACAAATAATCGGGCGACCAAATTTCTCTGCTTGTTTCATTAGCCTCAAAGCCTTACGAAATCCTTCTGGATGGGGCATCCCGAAATTCCTGTATATGTTTTCTTTCGTATCCCGCCCGCGTTGGTGGCCTATAACCGTCACAGGGAGTCCGTTGTATTTTGCAATTCCACCAACAATGGCTTTGTCATCTCCGAAAGCTCGATCACCATGTAATTCTATAAAATCAGTAAAAAGATATTCAATATAGTCCAAGGTTGTCGGGCGATTCGAGTTCCGGGCAATTTGAACACGGTCCCATGGGGACAAATTTTCATAGACCTCATTTTCTAGCTTTTCTAAACGTTTTTCTAATTTATCAATTTCCTCCGTTAAATCTACATCTGAGTCTTTCGTAAACTCTCGCAGCTCCGCGATTTTTTTCCGAAGTTCCAAAACTGGTTTATCAAATCCAGTCTCCTTTACCATACTTGTTCACCTTCTTGCCGATGAATGTCTAATATCGTTATTAATTTTTCTTTTAAATCGCGTCGATGAATGACGCCATCCAACTGACCATGGTCTAATAGAAATTCCGCAGTTTGGAAATCATCAGGTAAATCTTCACGGATTGTTTGTTCAATAACTCGACGGCCTGCGAAGCCAATCAACGCACCAGGTTCTGCGAAATTAAAGTCACCTAATGAAGCAAAGCTAGCCGAGACTCCGCCGGTTGTTGGATGAGTCATAACAGATACAATTAATCCACCATGTTCACTAAACATTTTTAACGCAGAGCTGGTTTTTGCCATTTGCATGAGTGACAAGATCCCTTCTTGCATTCTTGCTCCACCTGAAGCTGTAAAAATTAAAAAAGGTACTTGCATTTCTCCTGCTTTTTCAATGGCTCTCGTAATTTTCTCACCCACTACAGAGCCCATGCTCCCCATTCGGAAATGAGAATCCATAACAGCAATCACAACTTGATGGTCGTTCATTGTTCCCGTCCCGGTTAACACAGCTTCATCAAGATCTGTCTTCTTCATATCCTTCTCAACTTTTTCTACATACCCAGGAAATTCTAATGGATTTCCTGTTGTTATATGTTCCTTAAATTCTTGAAAGCTTCCTTCATCTAACAAACTTTCAACACGTTCATAGCTTGTCATTCGTAAATGATGATCACAATGTAAACATACTTTTAAATTTTTTCTTAAGTCTTTCGTATACATTATTTTTTTGCATTCCGGGCATTTTGTCATAATACCTTCAGGAACATCAGTTTTTGCAGTTTCTGATGGCACTGCCGCATATTTCTTTTTTTTCGGTTTAGAAAAAAAGTCCTTAAGCAAATGGCTCTCCCCCAATCGGCTTTCACATTTTGCCAGATATTGTTTTTCATCATTTTTTTAAATTGGCTATGCGATTCTCTATTTTTTTCAGTCAATAATGTCCTTATACATGTTTGATCGACCATTTTATCTGGTTGTTTGGTCTTAGTGACAGCTATTCAGTACTTCCTAAATTCTAAATCACAACCGATGATTACAGCCTCAAACCTTGTGCCACTTCCATTGGCTCTGTTAGATAATATGATCACGCAAAGCTATAATACCTGACTTGTCCGATAAAGAGCGAACTCTTTGTTATCGTTCATTTTTTTAGATTCATTTCGCATGATAGATCTTCTAATATGAACATTCCAGTAATTAAATGAACAGACGATTTTTTAAATCAGATAAAAAGGGCCTTCACCCCTACGTGTTCAATTGACCCCAAGAGCTCTAATACTCTTAGGGCTTCTCGCTAGATACTTTCGATTGCTCTGGCTCCATATTGCTCCGTCTATTTCACTTATTCTTTTCCAATTATAGCGAGCTGTTTTGTCTTTTCCCGCACGTCATCAGGATTGACTTTTATACGTGCAACGCCGGTTTCCATAGCTGCTTCTGCTACCGCAGCAGCAACATTTGGAGCAACACGTGGATCAAAAGGATCTGGGATAATATAGTCTGTTGATCTTTTTTCATCCGAAATAAGATTGGCAATTGCTTGAACAGCCGCCTGTTTCATTTCTTCATTGATATGTGTGGCTCTTACATCTAATGCGCCTCTAAAAATCCCTGGAAAAGCTAACACATTGTTCACTTGATTAGGAAAATCCGAACGACCCGTTCCGATCACCATCGCCCCCGCAGCTTTTGCTTCGGGTGGCATAACTTCAGGATCAGGATTGGCCATGGCAAATATAATCGGATTTTCATTCATTGATTGGATCATCTCACTCGTTAGGGCACCCGCTACAGATACACCAATAAAAACATCTGTATTTTTTATAACATCAGCAAGCTTTCCATTTAGCTTATGAAGATTGGTATATTTCGCCACTTCCTCCTTGACCGCATTCATCCCTTCTTGGCGTCCTTCATAAATCGCTCCTTTTGAGTCACACATGATCACATCACGCACACCATAACTCGAAAGCAGTTTTATAATGGCAATCCCTGCTGCCCCTGCACCATTTAGAACCACTTTAATCGTATTCATTTTCCGGTTCGTGAGCTTGAGAGCATTGACCAATCCAGCCACCGTGACAATAGCCGTACCGTGTTGGTCATCATGAAAGACCGGAATACTCGTTTCCCTTTTCAGCCGATTTTCAATGGTAAAACATTCGGGTGCAGCAATGTCCTCTAAATTAATTCCGCCAAAATTGGGCTCTAGCAGCTTTACAGTTTGAATCATTTCCTCAACATCTGTTGTTTTTAAACAAATAGGAAAGGCATCTACACCCGCAAAGCTTTTAAATAATACTGCCTTGCCTTCCATAACTGGTAAGGCTGCTTCTGGACCAATATTGCCAAGTCCAAGTACGGCTGTGCCATTTGTAACGACCCCAACCATATTCCCCTTCATTGTATAATCATATTGCATTTCCGGCTTCTCATAAATCACTTTGCAAGGCTCAGCAACACCAGGTGAATAGGCTAAGCTCAAATCCTTAGCATTTTTGACTTCAACCTTTGATTTAGATTCCAATTTTCCTTTGTGGAGTTTGTGCATATGCAATGCTTCTTCACGTAATGACAATAAGACTCGCTCCTTTTGAACACGCACTTTTAGAGGATGTTCAAAAAGTCCGGTAAAAATGACACTGCGAATTTCTTCGTTGGCTTGCTTCTCCGCCTCGAACTTCTTGGTCCTTTTTATCCTCCTTTTGAACACGCACTTTTATTGACATTTATCCATAATCGAAGTGTCTGGCCACAAAAGCTTCTCAACAAATATACCATATTTCTATTCTTTGAAAAAGCTATTTCCGCACATGCTTGGATTCGACAAAAAGCTCCATCCGTTCCTTTTAGATTGGTAAGCGAGGTTATTGAAGGACAATATTTTCATTTCCTACTAACTGTTTTAATTCAAAAAGACAAGAGGCAGAAGGGGCAACCCTATCTTTACTTCCTAATTTTATTGTTTTTCTTGTCTTTTCATAATGGAGCACAACGGTCGTATCCCCTGGAAATTTTTGCAGAATTGCTCTAAGTTTATATAAGCTATCTCCTTGGTGTATGTCCCTTGGTATCTTTATATATAAAGTTGCCCTTTTTTGCGTAACTAATTCCTTTAAAGTTTTGGGATTTTGAAGTTGTTGGATGATCATTTGGACATAATCCCCTCTTTGTTCAGAATGGCCAGTCACCAGTACGACTTCCCCTTCTTGACAAAGTGCTTCATATTTTCGAAAAGCGTCTGGAAATATGACACCTTCCAACTCACCCGATGGATCACTCATTTTCACAAAGGCCATTAAATCGCCTTTTTTGGTCCTAATTTTTTTGACACTCATTATATACACACCTACTGATACATTCTTTACCCCAGGTTGTACTTGAAGAAGTGAGGTAACTTGCGCTGCCGCAAATTGCTCTTGATAAATGCTAGTAGGATGATCTGAAATATACAACCCTAAATAGTATTTTTCATGAAAAAGTTTATCCGCCATTTCAAGCGGTTCAGCTTCTACATATTTTGGTTGAATACGAAAGATGTCATCACCAGCAAATAAATCTGTACCTGTGGAAGGACGCATCAGCTCCGCATGTTCTAGAGCTACATCTAAAGTCTCCAGTATAGTTCCTCGGTCATAGCCAAATTCATCTAGTGCACCTGCATAAACAAGTGCTTCTAACACTTTACGATTAACGGCTTTTGGTGATACCCTCATACAGAAATCAAATAAATCTCGGTATGGTCGGTTTTTCCTTTGAAGGGTGATCTCCCGTAATGCTGCAACACCAATGCCTTTAATGGCTCCAAGGCTGAATCGAATTCCCTCAGCATTCGCGATAAAAGGATACTGGCTCGCATTAATAGACGGCGGTAGTACGCTGATCCCCAACTGCTTCGCTTCATGGGTGTATTTTGCTACTTTATGATCATTCCCAATAACAGACGTCAAAAGTGCGGCCATAAACTCCTTGGGAAAGTGAGCCTTCAAATAAGCCAATTGCCAAGCAATATAACTATAGGCAACAGCATGGCCTCGAGGAAATCCATAATTGGAAAATCGCACAATTAAATCATAAATCTGGTTTGCTATTTGTTCATTATGACCTTTTTTCAAAGCTCCTTGGACAAAATGCACTCTTTCGCGATCCAAATCCGCTTTCTTTTTCTTGCTAACAGCTTTGCGCAGCAGGTCGGCTTCTCCTAATGAAAAACCAGCCATTGTGGCTGCAATTTGCATAATTTGCTCTTGATAGACAATGACTCCATAAGTAAGTTCTAAAATCAGCCGCAAATCTGGATGTAAATAGTGCACTGGTTTTTTTCCGTGTTTACAAGCAATATATTCTGGAATATTTTCCATGGGCCCAGGTCTAAACAAAGCATTAACAGCGACAATATCTTCGAACTCTGTTGGCTCCAGTTCGCGTAAAACCTTCCTCATTCCATCTGATTCTAATTGAAAGATTCCAGATGTATCCCCCTTTTTCAACAAATCGAAAGTCTTTTCATCTGCAAATGGGATCTGGTTTAGCGCTAATTTCCTCCCACTACTTTTTTCAACGTTTCTCATTATTTGTTCCAATAAGGTAAGATTTCGCAAGCCGAGAAAATCCATTTTTAATAACCCGATTTCCTCCAAATCCCCCATGGGAAATTGCGTTAAATAGGTCCCTGTCTCTCCCCCCTGCAAAGGAATAAGCTCCGTCAATGGTTGCTCTGAAATGATGACACCTGCAGCATGTGTTGATGTATGCCGAGGTAATCCTTCCAATATAAGCGCTGTTTCAAATAACAAACGATTCCGTTCCGTTTGTTGGATAAACTTCTGTAAGCCCTCTGATTCCTGCAAAGCTTGCTTTAAAGACATGCCTAAACGAGAAGGGATCAGCTTCGAAAGTTCCTCTAATTCAGAAGAACTTAGCCCAAATACTCTTGCTGTATCCCGCATCGCAGCCTTTGCAGCAAATGTTCCAAAAGTAATGATTTGCGCAACATGGTTGCGGCCATACTTCTTCATCACGTACTCGATCACTTCATCACGGCGATGGTCTGGAAAATCAATATCAATATCCGGCATACTGACTCGCTCTGGATTTAAGAAACGTTCAAAAAGCAACTGATGTTTGATCGGATCCACATCCGTAATACCTAATAAATATGCAACAAGCGACGCAGCAGAAGAACCCCTTCCTGGTCCTGTTAATATTCCATGTTCTCTCGCATATTTCATAAAATCCCAGACTATTAGGAAATAGTCTTGAAAGCCCATCCGCTCAATGGTGCTTAATTCATACTCTAATCTTTCTTGATATTGTTGATTTGGTGGAACATGTCTTTGTTCTAGCCCAAGTTCACACTTTTTTTTCAAGAAATCGGCAGCATTTTCTCCCTCTGGAAGTGGGTATTTGGGCAGGAGTTCCTGATCGGTTTCAATCGCCACATTACATGCCTCAACAATTTGTGCAATAGTATCGATCGCCTCTGGTAAATCTGAGAATAGTTCTTGCATTTCTTGTTTGCTTTTAAAATGGTACTCTTTCCTTACCTTCTCTTCTGGTAAGGTGATCTGTACACCGTCCCGGATCGCTACTAGACATTCTTGAGCAAAAGCCTCTTCTGGCCCTAAATATTGCACATCATTCGTTGCAACAATTGAAATGTTTAATTGAGTTGCTAGATGTAAAATCTTCTCCGTTAATTCTTTTTCCACCACTTCATGATGATTTTGAACGGAAAGGTAAAACTGATTATTGGCAAATACTTTTGTATATTCCTTTGCTATCTCTGCCGCTTCATTTTCCTGAGAATTAAGAAGCAATTGTTCGATCTCTCCTTTTTTACCTGGAGAGATCGCAAATAAGCCTTCTGTATAAGCAAGTAACTCACTCCATAGAATCGCTTCCCCAACTCCCGTTTTGACAATGGTAGAGATTTTCAAAAGATTTTTATATCCTTTATCATTTTGAGCAAGAAGAATCAGCTGATAGACTGGGCCATTCTCCTCTTTCCTATACGCGGCTGTCATACCAATGATCGGCTTTATTCCCGCCTTTACACAAGCCTTGTAAAAAGGCAATACACCATATAACACATTGCAGTCTGTTAAGGCCAGTGCAGTGTATTCTAATTTTTTTGCTTTTTCAATGAGCTTTGAAATAGAGATTGTACTTGAAAGTAAACTATAAGAGGTTGATATTTGCAAGTGGGCAAAACTCATGGATTCCACCCTTTCCGTTATTCTAACTACTATTATGAACGAGCTTGATAAAAAATGAAATCATTGTGAAGCGAACATATTTATCGACTATTTGTTTTTCATACATTTATTTCATGTTTGTCCCATATATTGTAATAGAGGATGTTCAAAAAGTAAGGATCAATTGGATGAACAGCTAAGTTCGCGCCGTCCTGTTGGCCTATATTCGTGACAACAATCGCCACGCCTTTGCGAGATAAAGGAGCTTCGACTAAGTAGCGACACTTCCTGTATCGAACGTCGAAGTCAGCACACCACGCGCAAGTCCGCCTGGAACTTTCAACATACAGGATGTACTAGTATTGACGTCAGCGCTTTTAGTCGATTTGATCATTTATATCCTCCTTTTCACTAATAAGTAAAATGTTTTTTGGGAGATGTTAACATGAACGAGGCTTTTTTTCCTGCGTTTTTTAACAGTTACTTTATTGCCTTTGGCGTTGTCATAGGTGGATCCTTAATTGGCAGTATGGCAGCCTTTGTTACGGGAGAGCCTTTACTCACTCAGATCCAAAATATTTCCAGCCAAATTAGAATTTGGGCAATTGTTGCCGCAATTGGCGGCACATTTGATACAGTCTATAGCTTTGAAAAAGGCTTTCTAGATGGAGGAACAAAGGATTTATTCAAACAATTTTTACTTATTATTTCGGCAATGGGTGGAGCAAAATCAGCTGCCCTGATCATTGCTTGGCTCACTCAGGAGCATATCACATGAGGATTCCGCCCTTATATCGAAATAGCAATTGGCAGCGACTATTTGCAGGGATGGCTGTTGGCGGGTGTATTAGCTGGGTCGTCTTTCTTTTTATGTTCGGAGTGATGCAAGAAAGAAATAGTGTGATTTTGCAGGAGCAGGCAAATAAAATTCACGAACTGCAAAGTGATATTAAAATATGGCAGGATGATTATAAAGAACTAAATGAAAAAAACGAAGAAATGTTGACCATACAAAAAATAGAAGTGGAGCTAACCAATTACGAAAAATATGATATTAAAGACAGTCAAAGTATCCATACTGTTCAAGAAGCGATCCAAGATGACTTACGCTCTTTACTAGCGAAAGATCTAGCAACCGTCTATAAAAACAAAGAAATGATTGAAAAAACAATCGAAAATAAAATCGTTAAGATTAACGGTAAAAAATATGAATTTGTTATACGCGAAATTCACTATTACACAACCATTCATCTCGAAGTAGAGCTAAGGTTAGCGAGTTAAGAACAAAAGCGCAAGCGCCCGTTTAGCGACGTACAAACTTTCTAAGCTTCTGACGAGATAAAGGATACACGGCGAAGCATGAGCCGATGTTGACTTATCGTAGGAAGAAGCTGAAAGTTTGCTAGTCGCTGGGCGCTGGAGCTGGATGACAAAACTCAAAATTACAACTTATCCACAAGCCAAAAATTTTATAGTTTCCTTAACAACAAAAGCGCAAGGCGCCCGCCTATCGGCGACAAGCAAATGTTCTGAGACAAAGAAAGGCGTTCTTTGCCTTTCATTGGCTCAGGTTAAAGTAGAACATCGGCTAAAAGCACGCCGTCCTGGCGTAACGCCGATGGACTCGCTCCTGCGAGCCTCGAGCCGATGGCGCCTGGAGCTAGACACCAACCACAAGGTAAACAGTTATCCGCAAGCTACAATTTTATTATTTCCTTAACAAGAAAAGCGCAAGGCGCCCGTTTAGCGACGTACAAACTTTCATAATAAGGATGAACAGCTAAAAACGCGCCGTCCTGGCGCAACGCCTTTCTGACCAACATCCTGTTGGCCCACGCTAACCTTCCAAGCTTATTTTTAAGTCCCTAACGGCATGCTTCCTGTATATCTTTTTTAACTAATTCTGCTTCTTCCCATGATGAAACGGAAGCCCCAGCTGCTAGTGGGTGTCCTCCCCCCCCATATTTTCTCGCAATTGTATTAATCACAGGCTTCTTCGAGCGTAAACGGACGCGAATTTCTTTTTCCTCCTCGATTAGAAAACACCAGGCCTTGATCCCTTTTATATTTCCCAAAGAACCTACAAGTATGGAAGCTTCGGAAGCGGTTGTGTTGAATTCTTTTAATGCGGACTGCGTTAATTTGACAATTGCTGCCCCGTCCTCATTCATTTCATAATGTTCATACACATAGCCTTGAAGCTTAATCATTTTTGGTTCCAGCTCATACATATGATTAAATAGCTCAGTTCGATCAAATTCATATTCAATTAACTCACTTGCATATTGAAATGTTCGTTTTGTTGTACTTGGAAACTGAAAACGGCCTGTATCACCAACAATCCCCGAAAATAGTAACCTCGCCGCCTCGTCGGTCATTTTTAACCCTTGCTCTTTTCCATATAGATAAAATTCATAAATGAGCTCACTTGTTGAGGAAGCAGTCGTATCAACCCAGCAAGGATCACCATACGGATCTTCATTTGGATGATGATCAATTTTGATAAGCTTGTCCCCTAAGGTATAGCGGTTATCACAAACTCTTTCTTGATTAGCCGTATCACAGACAATCACAAGTGCTCCCTGATATTGTTCCTCCGTTACGGAATCCGGAACAAATAAATAATCTAATTCTACTTCATGCTTTCCTGTTACGAATACCTCTTTTTCCGGAAAGGAAGCTTTTAGGATCTCTGCCAGCCCCCCTTGTGACCCGTACGCATCAGGATCAGGGCGGACATGACGATGGATAATAATCGTTTCATATTGCTGAATCGCATCTAGTATTTGTTGCTTCATTCGCTAAACCTCTTTCTATTGTTCAAATAGTTTTCAATTGTCTTCCTTGTGATTTAGGTTACAATTAAAGGATAATAATATAAAATGGAGGACCTATCTTTATGCCTATTTTAGTCTTTATCATTGTGTTATCATTGGCTTTTTATGTCTTTTATAAAATCAAATATGTACGCAGCCGCTTGCCTATGGAGAAAAAATTACTTAATGGGAAATCGAGTATGGCGCTTGGTATTTTTGTTGCATTTTTCGGGATCAATCAATTGTTTTTATTTCAAACAATCCTAACTTATATTATCGCCACCCTCTTCATCATTCTTGGAATCGCGAGCGCGTGGGCAGGTTTCAAATCTTATCGTTATCATGTACCCTATGCCATCAAAGAAGCAGAAAACGCATCTAAGTGATTAGACTATTGGATGAAACGCAGAAGTATTGCGCGTTTCATCCATATACCCTTCTACTTCTCTATCAGCTTACACATCATCAATGCTTTCCCTATCAGCTCTTCTCCATTAAAGACCTCTACGTCCACTTTTCCAAACTTTCGACCTACCTCAAGAATATTGGGGACAATCGTTAATACACTATCCATTTGAGCTGGTTTTAAATAATAAATGGTTAAGTTCTCAACAGCAAGTTCTCCCTTTTTTCGCTGTCTAAAAATCCTTGTAACGGCCTCTGTCATAATCGTGGTGAATACACCATAAGAGATTGTTCCTAATTGATTTGTCATTTGTGGAGTCACTTCGAAGTCAAAAGCCTCTCTCCCTGCATATTCACCTGCCGAGAATTGTTTTGTGATCGTATCATCAATTGTTTCGCCAACATGAGGCTGCTTTTGTATCATTTGCAAAGCCTTTAATACGTCTTGTCTACTGATAATCCCTGCAAAACGCTTTTGATCATCTACAACGGGAAGCATTTCTATCCCTTCCCAAATCATCATATGGGCAACAGAAGCAACACTAACATTCCTGCCAACCGTTAATGGATTGCGTGTCATCATTTTATCTAACCCAAGAGATTCATCTTGTCCAATGACATCCTTTCCTGTCACAATGCCCACAACTCTATTCATTGAATCTAGAACAGGAAAGCGAGTATGATTAGTCTCCTGCTTTTTTGCATACCAATCCGCAACCGTGGCTTTCACATTCATCGTGGCTGATTCTTCAACCTGTGTTAAGATATCATCCACTAAAGTAATTTCTTTTTTGATCAATTGATCATAGATTGCTCGATTGATCATGGTTGCAACCGTAAATGTATCATAACTTGTTGAGAGGATGGGAAGCTTCAAGTCATCCGCTAACCGTTTTACTTCTTCACTTGTATCAAAACCACCTGTAATTAAAACGGCTGCCCCAGCACGTAATGCAAATTCATGCACTTCTATCCGATTACCCACAATCAGAAGATTACCTGGACCCGTATATCTCTTTATGGCCTCCATTTCCATTGCGCCAATAACAAATTTTGTTAATGTTTTATAGAGGCCAGCTTTTCCCCCAAGCACTTGTCCATCAATAATATTAACGACCTCAACATAGGTCAGTTTTTCAATATTTTCTTTTTTCTTTCGTTCAATACGGATCGTACCCACTCTTTCGATGGTACTGACATATCCTTTGTTTTCTGCATCTTTAATCGCTCGATAGGCTGTTCCTTCACTGACCTTCAGTACTTTAGCGATTTGCCGAACTGATATTTTTTCCCCTACAGGAAGACTATCAATATGGCGAATAATTTGCTCATGTTTGGTTGCCAAATTCTTCACCCTTTTCTTTTCCCGTTCTCTTTGCTATCTCTTATTATAACGGGTAAAGTAACGATCGACAATTTTCTGTCATGATCGGGCACGAATTCTCCCTTTAGTATGATTTTGTCTCGGTTCATTTGCCGGAGTGTTACCAAAATTACGATTAAATAAAAGAGCGGTTAAATTTCCTGCTAAAACCAAAAACGCAAACACAAGCCAAGCAATGGTGAATACGCCCCCCAACCCTGAATCCGTTGGTGACAACCTTGGAAGCGCAAAATAAATCATGGCTGCACACAGCAATAAACAAAGCAAATAGCGATATCGTTTCAAACTAATTCCCTCCCAGCACCTTTTTGTTATTGTATGCGAGGAGGGAATCAGAAATGCTCATGCCTCTCTTGATCAGAAAGGGGATGCCAATATTTTTCATATTTAAAGAGGTTGTTCAAAAAGTCCGGTAAAAATAACACTGCGAATTTTTCCTTTTTATCCTCCTTTTTGAACACACACTTATAACTCTAAAGAATCACCAGGCTTCATAATTTTTCCGTACATACCTTCATCTAATAAATCAATAAATGTTTGTGGATTTTGCCGAATGGGCGGGAATGTATCATAGTGTACTGGTACAACCATTTTCGCACCAATATATTTTGCCGCCTCAGCCGCATCTTCAGGTCCCATTGTAAAATTATCCCCGATTGGTAAAAAGGCGATGTCGATTGAATGACGCTCCCCGATTAGCTTCATATCTGAGAATAGCCCCGTATCTCCAGCATGATAGACTGTTTTACCTTCTGCTGTAAACAAAACGCCTGCAGGCATTCCCATATAAATAATCTGCTGGTCATCTGTCGTAATCGCCGAACTATGAAAAGCTTTCGTATATTTCACTTGTCCAAAATCAAATTGATAAGCACCACCAATATTCATACCATGTGTATTAAGCCCTTGCCAACCAAGGTACACGGCAAGTTCATTAGGGGCAATAATTAAGGAATTACTTTTGTTCGCAATTGCTTCAGTGTCTCCGACATGGTCATTATGTCCATGGGTAAGAATAATTGCGTCAGGTTGTTCATTTTCCACTTTTAAATCGGTTAATTCATTTCCAGTTATAAAAGGGTCAAATAAAATTGTTTTTCCATCTGTAACGATCTTGATAATGGAATGACCATGATATGAGATTTTCATATTTACCACTCCTATACATAATTCTGTCTCTCTAATTCATTTCGATTTTTTTCCCGAATTTCCTGCATGTTTCTTTCTTTATTCCTTAAAAACTGATAACATTTTTTTAGAAAAGCTTTTTTAGGAGATGAACTAAGTTGGATCGATTGAAGAAACTTTCAGCATGGTTAAACAAAGAAAATATAGAGGCTGCATTCATTACGTCTCCAGATAATATTTTTTATTTAACAGGATTCCGTAGTGAACCGCATGAACGTTTATTAGGTTTAGCTGTCTTTCAGGAAAAGGAACCATTTATCGTCTGTCCAGCAATGGAAAAATCGGATGCTCGAGCCGTCGGATGGGAGCACGAAGTTATTGGTTATCAGGATACAGATCAACCATGGGATTTTATTGAGCAAGCGGTAAAAGCAAGAATTTCTAGTATCCACCAATGGGCTGTTGAAAAAAATCATTTAATTGTTAGCCGTTATGAAGAGCTAACTACGCGTTTTCATGGTAGCTTATTGAAAGATGCGGAGCCAATTTTGAACGAACTTAGAATGTTGAAAACCGAACAAGAATTGGAATACATTCAGAAAGCATGCGAATTAGCTGACTTCGCTGTTAACGTTGGGGTCAGTGAAATTGCAGAGGGGAAAACAGAATTAGATATCATCGCAGCGATTGAGTATGAAGTAAAGAAAAAAGGCGTTTCTGGCATGTCATTTGACACAATGGTGTTAACTGGAGCTAATGCAGCATCTCCCCACGGTACACCGGGGATGACGAAAATCAAAAAAGGCGATCTTGTCCTTTTCGATTTAGGGGTGGTCTATGAAGGCTATTGTTCTGATATTACAAGAACTGTTGCATTCGGTGAGGTTTCTGCTGAGCAGGAGAAAATCTACCACACCGTACTGGAAGCACAAGAAGCTGCCGTTAATGCAGTGAAACCTGGTATGCTGGCGAAACAATTAGACAAGATTGCAAGGGATCATATTGCTGATGCTGGATACGGTGAGTATTTTCCACATCGTCTTGGTCATGGACTAGGCATCAGCATTCATGAATATCCTTCTATTACTGCAACAAACCCTCTTCGTATGACAGAAGGTATGGTATTTACCATCGAGCCAGGTATTTACGTTCCAAATATTGCTGGTGTTCGAATAGAGGACGATCTATTGGTAACAAAAGATGGAGTAAAAACATTAACCAAGTATCCTAAAACCTTACAGATCGTATAGAAAAATGTGTTTTAGGAGTTTTTTTGAACTCGCGGAGGGCCAAGTTCTGCGCCCTCCCCTTTTTTGGAGACTTGTATACATTCGGGGAGGGCCAGCTCCTTAGCTGTTGTATACCTATTTCATCCAAAAAATAAATCAAGAATATTACTACCTGTCGAGCTTTGCTTATTATAGAATTCCGCATATCCGCAGTTTTTGCAGTAGACCACAACAAACTGATTATGCTGGATATCAAACATTTTAGATAAACCTGTGCCAGTCATCGCAACTTCTTTTTGAGCAGCATTCTTACTTCCGCATTTTATACAGCCCTTATTTTCAACCATTTGTCATCACTCCTTCTTCCTTATTACGATTCTTATGTAATTTTAGTTTCACCTATTTTTGACCGATTTCTCAGAACAAAAGCGTAAGTACCTGATGTAAGAAGAAAGGCTACGTTCACGCCGTCTTGGCGCTGGAGCTAGACATCCGACCACGACAACAGATAGGTTATTCATATGCTATTTTTTAATCCCTACAATAAAAAAGAGCTAACAACCGCTATTCATGGTTATTAGCTCCATTTCCTATGATAATAAAGTAGTTGCATCTACATGGTTATATTGGAAGGCTTTTGCTACACCTTGATGCGTGATATGGCCTTTTAGAGTGTTCAAGCCTTGCATCAATGCTTCATCTTCTTGACAAGCTTGTTGGAACCCTTTGTTCGCAATTTGTAAAGCGTATGGAATGGTCGCATTCGTTAGGGCTATCGTAGAGGTTCTTGGGACAGCCCCAGGCATATTTGCCACTGCATAATGCACAACATCATGTTTAACATAGGTTGGGTTGTCATGTGTCGTGACACGATCACTTGTTTCAAAAACTCCACCTTGGTCGATCGCAATATCAATAACAACTGCACCAGGCTTCATTGTTTTAATCATCTCTTCAGTTACAAGCTTCGGCGCCTTGGCTCCTGGGATTAATACCGCACCTACGACAAGATCGGAATCTTTAACTGCTTCCCCAATATTAAACGGGTTGGAGACCAATGTTGTAACCTGTCTTCCAAAAATGTCTTCCAATTCGCGAAGACGATTGGCATTGAGATCAATAATTGTCACTTCAGCACCAAAACCAATAGCAATTTTCGCTGCATTCGTTCCTACAATTCCACCACCAATGATTGTCACCTTTCCACGTTTCACACCAGGTACTCCTGATAGAAGTATTCCTTGTCCTCCATAGTTCTTCTCTAAAAACTGTGCGCCAATCTGAACAGACATTCTACCAGCCACTTCGCTCATTGGCGTTAAAAGTGGCAAAGAACGGTTTGGAAGTTGAACTGTTTCATAAGCAATTGAGGTAGTCTTTTTAGAAAGTAAATGATCTGTTAATGCTTTTTCATTGGCTAAATGAAGATAGGTAAATAAGATCAAGTCTTCACGTAAAAAGCTAAACTCCTCTTCAATCGGTGCTTTGACTTTCAATACCAATTCTTGTGCCCACGCCTCTTCTGCTGTATCAACAATACGAGCACCAACTTCAGAATAGGCCTGATCGGAAAATCCCGATCCTTCTCCAGCACTTTTCTCAATATGTACTTCATGCCCAGCTGCAGTAAGTGTAACCACACCTGCTGGCGTCATAGCGACTCGATTTTCATGATTAATTAATTCTTTTGGTATTCCAATTCTCATTTACAATGCCTCCCGTTGAAGTCTACACATTTTATCATATCATTCTAGACCTAACTTGACAGCTTTTTTTAACCATTTTTTGCATAAAATGAAACTTCAATCAGTGAGATTTTTCTCTGCAAAGGATGTGCTAGTATAGAAGTGGCGATTGTCATTGCGAACTTATTCTGTTTCCTCATCCCCACTGATTTCAGATGATCAAAGACTAAGTTCGCAACATCCTGTTGGCCTGAGATAAAGGAAACATGTTGGCCTAAAGGGTGATTCGATGTTGACTTACGCAAGCAGAAACCGTAAATTTCCTAGATTAAGGCAGTGTATACCTATGTTCCTCACTACATGGGGGATTACTACTCGTTAATGCGGAATAAATAAGCCAAGTAGCCTTTTTAGGTTTTGTCTATTATTTGTTGGGGAATTAGAAGATATACAAGAGATAAAATGTTATAATAAAGAAAAAGGAGGCAATGAGAATGACTCTTCAATATTCGAATATCATAGTTGCTGTCGATGGTTCAAAATCAGCAGAATGCGCCTTCAAAAAAGCTGTACAAATCTCAAAACGTAACCAAGCCCGTTTAACACTTGTTCATGTGATTGATACAAGGGCATATGTAGCGATTGATGCCTATAACGGAACAATGGCCGACCGTGCTGGAAAATATGCCGAAAACCTGTTATCAGGTTATAAGGAAGAAGCAATGAAGCTTGGACTCGAAAATATTGATACAATCATTGAGTATGGATCTCCTAAAACCGTAATCCCAAAAAAAATAGCAAAAGAAATAGGGGCTGACTTAATTATTTGCGGAGCAACTGGGCTTAATGCTGTCGAACGTCTTTTAATCGGCAGTGTTTCCGAACATATTACACGTTCAGCCACATGTGATGTATTGGTCGTTCGCACAGAAGAAGAAGAGGAAAAAGAAGTATAACCACAAGATAAAAGAGCTAATCCCTTTGAGATTAGCTCTTTTCTAATTTTGCTTGTGCTTTTTCTAATTGATGACGTACTTGGTTAAACCCAGTCCCACCATATGAATTTCTTCGTTCTACTGCCTTTTTAGGTGAGAGAATGGCATAGATATCTTGCTCAATTTGTGCGCATGCATCCTGCAACTCTCCTAATGATAGGTCTAATAAATAGCATCCCTTCTGAATACAGCTTAGAACTAACTTCCCTACTATTTCATGCGCTTCACGGAAAGGAATTCCTTTCGACGCTAAATAATCAGCAAGCTCTGTTGCATTAGAAAAGTCTTGATGGACAGAAGTCTCCATGACATCGGTTTTGACTGTCATCGTTCGCACCATTCCTGCAAAGATTTTCAATGACCCAATCATTGTATGAACGGTATCAAGCATGCCTTCTTTATCCTCTTGCATATCTTTATTATAGGTAAGCGGGAGTCCCTTCAATGTCGTCAGCATCCCCATCAAATGACCAATCACTCTGCCAGATTTACCGCGAATCAGCTCAGCCATATCCGGGTTTTTCTTCTGAGGCATGATACTACTACCTGTCGCATACGTGTCATCCAATTCAATAAAATCAAATTCCTTGCTTGACCAGAGAATAAATTCTTCAGCCAAACGCGAAAGATGGGTAATTGTTAAGGAAGCATTACTTAAAAATTCAACGATAAAATCGCGATCACTGACAGCATCCATGCTGTTTTCGTATACATCAGAAAACCCTAGCTGTTCTGCTGTAAAATGACGATCAATCGGAAAAGTTGTACCTGCTAGTGCACTTGCTCCAAGGGGAGACACATCAATCCGCTTTAAACTTTCCTGAAACCGTTCATAATCACGCTCTAGCATCCAAAAGTAAGCGAGAAGATGATGAGCAAAGGAAACAGGTTGCGCTCTTTGTAAATGTGTATATCCTGGGAAGATGGTTTCGACATTTTTTTCCGCTTGTGTAAATAAAGCCGATTGCAGTTCCTTAATATGGTCTATAATCACCAGTACTTGCTTTTTCAAATACAAATGCATATCTGTCGCAACTTGATCATTACGGCTTCTACCCGTATGTAACTTTCCGCCAACTGGGCCAATTTCCTTTGTAAGCATTTTTTCAAGATTAAGATGGATGTCCTCTTCTGAAACAGAATAGACTAGCTCACCTGCACTCGCTTTTTCCTGTAATGTTAAAAGCCCTTGAACAATTTTCTCACTATCTTCTTGAGGAATAATATTCGTTTTTCCTAACATTTTTACGTGGGCAATGCTTCCTTCTAAGTCTTCAAAAACAAGCTCCTGATCAAATGAGATCGAGGCACCAAACTCCTCGATCCATTGTTCAGGGGATTTTGAAAAACGTCCACCCCATGCTTTTTTCATGCTTTCACCTTATTCTTATTCTGGATCATGCTGTGTACTTCTGTAGGCAGACCCCAAAGCTTGATAAAACCAACTGAGGCTGATTGATCAAATTCATCGTCAGCTGTATAGGTAGCTAAATTCTCATTGTATAGAGAGTTTGCGGATTTACGTCCTTCTACGATTGCATGACCTTTAAATAGCTTGACTCTCGCAATCCCATTAACAAATTTTTGTGATTCTTTAAGAAAAGCTTCTAATGCAGGTTTTAATGGTGAGAACCATAAACCTTCATAAATCATTTCCGTTAACTTCTTTTCAATATTAGGCTTAAAATGCGCTAATTCTTTTACAAGCGTCAGATCTTCCAATTCCTTGTGTGCTGTTAGCAGTGTAACTGCCCCAGGGCATTCGTAAATCTCACGTGATTTAATCCCTACTAATCTATTTTCCACATGGTCAATTCTGCCAACACCGTGTTTACCAGCCAATTTATTTAGGGTTAAAATAAGTTCACTTAACGAATATTTCTTTCCATCTAAGGAAACTGGTACACCACCGACAAATTCAATTTCTATCACATCTGGTTGATCCGGAGTATCTTCTAATTCAGCTGTTAAATCGTACGCATTTGCTGGAGGTGCCGCCCATGGATCTTCTAGCACTCCACATTCATTGCTTCTTCCCCATAAATTTTGATCAATGGAAAAAGGACTGTCTAAATTAATTGGAATAGGTACTCCTTTTTCTTTTGCATATTCAATTTCCTCTTCACGAGACCAGCTCCAATCTCTCACAGGAGCAAGCACTTCAAGATTCGGATTCAACGCTTTAATCGACACTTCAAAACGCACTTGGTCATTTCCTTTTCCTGTACAACCATGTGCAACAGCATCAGCCTTTTCTTGTTCTGCTACTTCAACAAGTTTTTTGGCAATTAGAGGTCTGGATAGTGCTGAAACAAGTGGATATTTTTGTTCATACATAGCATGTGCTTGCAGAGCTAGTAGAGCATACTCATTCGCAAATTCTTCTTTTGCATCAATCACAATACTTTTTGATGCTCCCATATCTAATGCTTTAGATTGAATGAAAGCTAAATCCTTTCCTTCTCCAATATCTAAACAACAAGCCACAACATCATAACCTTGGTCCAAAAACCATTTAATCGCAACAGAGGTATCTAAACCACCGGAATAAGCCATAACGACTTTCTTTTTCATAAAAAAACCCTCCTGAGTACATTGTATACTTATACATAAAAGTTTATTTTTAATCATTTGTTATTATGGATATTATCATATGGATATATGTTTTTCAATAGTTATTCATAAAAATGTATAAAAAATCATTTAAAAGCAAGAAAAAAACGTCCAGTCAGATCACCTAGACGCCCTTTTCAACATTTCTAGCTATATTATTTAAGCAGGAAAGTTCACGTTCTTCTACACTTATAGACTACCATGATGCTTCTCATACAAGTGTTTATACTGATAATACTTGATTGCAAATCGAGTAATCTTCCTCGTGGTTTGATAATTAACCCCAGCGCCAATCATGATGGAAATAAGCGGAACACCCGATATTTTCCGTTTAGAAAACAGCAAAATAAAGACTGTTTTTACAAATTGTTTTAATGGTTCATCAATCCAAATAGGTTCTGTCATTCGACCAGGCACCTCATAATAGAATTGCTGATCATCCTTTTGAAGGTCTTCCATTAAATCTTCCCAGCCAAACATCTTCATTCGTTCTGGCATCGTGGCAACATTGAATACTTTCAAAGTTTCTAATAGCCCCTTTGGTGATTGAACATCGTATCCAAAAGACATGGCTGTTAGCTGGACAGCACGTAAGTTAATCACTAGCATCGCCACAAAATCACTTGTCATGGCTAAAGTTTGCCCAGAACCAGTTACTCCACCCTGAAATAAGGAATAAAGTCGATGTTTACTAGCTTGTTGTTCAGCTAGGAAGGTTAATTGATCGACTGGCATTCTTTTCATGTCTTCCATCGAATGAATCGGCTCATTCATTGATCTCGCTACTGCTAAAATACGTTCTGCAGCCTCTTGTTGCAGTGTTGTTCCTCTAAGCAGTGCATTTAATTGGAAAAGCCAGTCATCCACTTTAGAAAAAAACTGATCTTGTATATTTTCTGGTAGTAACGAAAATGCTTTATCAAGCCATTGATCGTACGTGTTCTCTAAATCCGTTGCCTCATATTCAAAAAAACTTTGACGCCATTCATGAAGTTCTTCCCATAGATGCTCCTCTCGCTTACTTACATGCATTTATAACACCTCAATTTTTTAGAAATTATTTTAAAATAGAAAGGTATAGAATTTTGACTAATGCTGGATCTAGCTTCAGGAGCCATCGGCTCGAGGCTCGCAGGAGCGAGTCCATCGGCATCGCGACGTACAGGATGTACTAGTGCAGACGAAGCGACAGGGCGTCGCGTTTGAGTCTGCCGCCAGGACGGCGCGAACTTAGCCGATGTTCTGCATAATAACCTGAAACCTATGAAAGAAAAAACGCCCATCTTAGTTTTCAGAACATTTGCTTGTCGCCGATAGGCGGGCACCTTGCGCTTTTCTTATGAAAGACGTACAACATCCTTGGCAATCATAATCTCCTCATTGGTTGGGATGACAATGACTTTTACAGGAGAATGAGGGTAATTCACAAATAGCTCTTGTCCTCTAACATTATTTAAATTAGGATCCCAATATACGCCCATAAATTCAAGGCCATTTAAAACCTTCGCACGAATCGTCGCACTATTTTCCCCGATACCAGCTGTAAAGATGATCGCATCTACTCCAGACATTCTTGCAGCATAAGAACCTAGATATTTATGGATACGATCCGCAAAAATATCTAATGCCAATTCTGCTCGATGATTTCCATTGTTCGCCTCTAATTCAATATCGCGTAAATCACTGGAAAAACCTGATACACCTAACATGCCAGATTTTTTATTCAGAACATCAATTACTTCATCAGCTGTCTTTCCTGTTTTTTCCATTACATACGGGATAAGAGCTGGGTCAATATTTCCTGAACGAGTTCCCATTGTAACACCTGCAAGTGGAGTAAAACCCATTGATGTATCTAAAGATTTACCACCTTTAATTGCGGCTATACTTGCTCCATTTCCAAGGTGACAAGAGATCAGTCTTATTTGACTCAAAGGCCGTTCTAATAATTCAGCAGCCCTTTCTGAGACATATTTATGCGATGTTCCATGGAAACCATACTTTCGGATCCCATATTCCTTATAATAATCGTAAGGGAGGCTATACAAAAATGAATTCTCTGGCATGGTTTGGTGAAAAGCTGTATCAAATACAGCTACTTGAGGTACATTGGGTAATGCCTTTTGGAATTCCTTTATCCCTGTTGCATTAGCAGGATTGTGAAGTGGTGCTAGTTCAGATAAATCTTCAATTTTTTTCAATGTATCTTGATCAATTAAGGACGAATCGCTAAATACTTCGCCACCATGTACGACCCGATGCCCCACTCCCTCTATCTCATTAAGGGACTGAATCACACCAAGAGAAATTAATCGATCTAATAATAAAGCAACTGCCTCTTCATGATTCGCAATATCCAGTGTTTCTTTATGTCGCTCTGTTCCTACATTAATTGTAAACACAGAATCCTTTAATCCAATACGCTCAATCAATCCTTTTGTGATGACCTTTTCTTCTGGCATATCAAAAAGTTGAAATTTCAAAGATGAGCTTCCCGCGTTAACCGCAAAAATCTTAGCCATATATCATCAGCATCCTTTGTATTAATCATATCTTCGTCTTGTACAGAACGCCCTGGACAGGCGCCTCCGCTTTTCTTTATTTATTATCCTGGAACCATTTTTCCATTTTCCAAAGCATTTTATCAACCGCTTCTTTTTTCGAAAGGCTTGGAAGGGATGCTAATAAAACTTCTTTTGGTGCTTTGGTTTCCGGACTTTTCTTTTGCAGAATAAAAATGCTCTTCGCTGCTTGGTCATTTTTAAAAATCGAAAATGGCAGCTGTAAGACAGCTTGTATATACGCTGTATCTTTTAAATAGTTTTGCAGTTTTTCCGCCTGTTCTGACTCAAATAATCCATTCGGGATGAGAAAAAACAGATATCCTCCCGGTTTTGTATGCCGCAAGCCTTGTTCAATAAATAAGTGATGAGCATAGGCATGCCCTTTCGCTGACTTCAACTCATATTCGGAGGCTTGCATATCATTTGGGTAATAGCCAACAGGTAGATCACCCACCACAAGATCTACAGGGTCTATGAATAGGGGGGCCAAGGCATCCTGATGAAAAAATTCTGTTTGCTGTCTTTGTAAGTTGGCTCCAATGTAAGCTAAGCGAATCAAAATTTCATCGACCTCTACACCAAACGATTCAATCGTAGGAACTTGTTCATACATATTTAAAACCGTGGATAGTAAGTTACCTGTCCCAACAGCAGGATCTAGGATGGATAGTTGCTGTCGATCGCTTATAAACTTTTGTATTAAATAACCGATCAATAAACCAATTGAATCAGGTGTCATTTGATGATTAGTTTGAGTCGTGCCTTTCATGCCCTTTAAAATCGCTAATTGATACGCTCTGCGAATTTCTTCAGATGTATAAGAAACAAGGTTTAACTCTGCATATTCTTTCTGCAACCTTTTGTTGTTAAGTTCACTTAAGCCTTCCTGCAGAATTTTATCCTGGAATATATTATCACCTGTTTCAGCTAACGCCTCTAAATAAGTACAAGCTAGTTCATCTTGTAAAATCGTTGATGATTGATCAAAGATGGTAAAAAGCTTTTCAGTTGAAGAAGTAGTCAAAATAAAACCTCCCATCCATGCATCTATCATGCTACGTAATAGTTTCTGGCAGATATTCACCATTCTATACATGGATCTATTCTTTATCTCTAGTTTAGCTTTCACAAGGTTTGGAAACAAGGAAAAAGTACGAATTTAAAGAAGTTCGAACTTTTGTGAAATATTTAACATATGAAAGGGGATTCTTTGTATCCCTTTTCTTTAAACAGACATACAGGAAGTACACAATCATCTGCCTTTAGCGGAATTGACCTTAAATACGGAATAATTAGGACAATGAGTACTCCCGCCACTTAATTTCTACGAAGTTTGAAGTGGGGGTTTCTGTGGTATCGACTTCAAGCGACGATTAACCAACAGTGGAGTTGACACATCGGTGTGCTAAAAACACCCAACCCCGCTATCCCAGCGCTATGATCTTTTACTACACAGTCTTGGTTAGAGAATGAGATTTCCTTTTCGTTAGAACGACTATAACCAGGGATTCTGGGTCTCGCTTTAAACTTTGAAGGTGTAACTTTGTATTCCCGCAAACTGGCATAAAACGATTTCCAGTTTTGGAATACCGTTTTCATAATTCCCTGACTTGATTGCGTTGGGAGTGAGCGGTAATCGTTTTTTTGAATCATCGATTTAAAAAGGGCGTCCAGAAAGTTGTAATGAATATATGGTTTCTCTTTTGACGGCTCTTCAAATAAATTACACTTGATTTCTTTTTGTTTTTCGATAGTTTTTGTTTTTTCTTTTTCAACTTTCTTTTTGTACGCTGAGAGTTGATTGTCATTCATTTTCGGTAAATGCTTTTGAATGGCATCTAAAACTTCTCGTTGAAGAGGTTGTAATTCTTTTTCCTGAGTTAAACCAGTAAACACCTGACGGATGTAAAAGTTTGTCGCGTTATGTAAGTTCTTTGCGTTTTGGCACATCTCTCTGAAATACCCATGCATTCGATGACCTTTTTTCACCCAGATTTGCATCGTTTTGTAGTTTGCCATTTGATTTTCACCCCTCCCCAAAACATAAGTTCCCATATGTTTATTTTACCAAAAGGGGAATGAAAATCCTAGCATAAAAAGCGAAAACCGTCCATTCACCTCTCACCTAAAATTGCAACAAATTTTTGAGGAGGGAGTCCTCTTGGCTGGAATGATAGATTGATCATGATAGACAGGGAAAACACCTCTTCTTTGTATTGATGTCGTTGCTCCCATCTTCAAAGAATAAGCTGTTTTAGCAGCAAACCTTAGTCTAGCTTGTATTCCTCTTGACTTTCCACTCTTCCAATTAAGTCTACTTTTTTAATACTTTAATCTTCGATCTGATATTTTTGGGACCAAAACATGTCCTGCTGAGACATTACTATGGCCACAAGCAAATGGTGCAGGTTCAACAAACTCACTTTCTTTTCCTTCTATTATCAATTCATTGGGTCTCAAGGTAATGATGGCATAAAGTGGATCTTGGTATGGCACAGAATGTTTTAAAATTGGAAATTCATCTCTTATCTCCTCTGTATAAGAAGTGGTATTATACTTAGCTCCCAGCCAAACATAAGAACTGCTATTCATATGAATAAAATATATGTCTTCAATGACTTTGACTCCATCCAAATGATTATGGCCATTCATGCAGGCAAATACTTTTTTACACCCAGCTACTTCATTTATGTCTTTAAAAAGTCTATGAAGGGTATCACTGGTTTTAACTCCGACATAAGGATTCTCAAGACTTTGATGACTAAAAATCATAGTAGGCTTTGTAGTTGAGGCCAAATCTTGCGTCAACCACTGGTACTGTTCATCCGTAATATTGTTTTTAGCCTCTTCTCGATATTTAAAATAATTACCATATGAGTAATCAATATATTGACCATCAAGATTTAAATAGTTTGCATCAAGAACGACGAAATGGTAATCACCATGATCAAACGAATAATAGTTATATTCCATACCCAGGAAATCCATGATTGTTTTTTTATCACAATGGTCCATATCGTGGTTTCCAAGCACATGATACCTTTGCCCTTTAAACTTCTCCCAAGTTTGAAGAAACTCTTTGTTTTCCGGTTTTGGAAAACAAAAATCTCCTAGTTGAATAATGAAATCAACCTGTTCATCATTAGCTCTTTTGATAAAGGTTTCCAATCTATCATTTGCTTGGTACATCAAATCATAATGTACATCCGTAATTAACCCAAAGCGAATATCCGATTTCTCCACACTATCCCCTCCTTGTAAAATCAAAAAACTCACGTTACTCCACTTAATATTCAACATTATGCGAAGGTTTTCCTATCCAGGAGTATTTTTCTAAAGGGAGTTAGACTATATATTTTCAAGTAAAAAGCTCCGGGTTTCCCCGGAGCTTCATCCATCCTTTATTTCGCTGCATTCGCCGCATCTAGCGCAGAATCATAATCAGGGTGGTTGGTGCCCTCGCTGACATATTCTGTGTATACTACTTTATCATTGCTATCAATAATAAATACGCTGCGTGCAAGAAGGCGCAATTCTTTCATCACTACTCCATATGCTTCTCCAAATGAAAGATCGCGGTGATCTGAGTAAATTTTAGCGCCACCCAGATTATTTTCAGCAGCCCAACGTGCTTGTGCGAATGGAAGATCCGCAGAAATAGTTAGAACTTGTACATTATCGAGCTTTGCTAACTCTTCATTAAAACGCTTCGTTTGTGCCGCACACACTCCTGTATCAACAGAGGGAACAACACTAATCAAGCGAACTTGTCCAGCAAAATCACTGAGTTTCACTTCAGATAAATCATTGGCAAGTACTGTGAAATCTGGGGCCTGATCGCCAACCTTGACCTCACTTCCCACCAATGTCATCGGGGTTCCTTTAAACGTAATCGCTGCCATAAATAATTCCTCCTTAAGCTAGGTATAACACTATCATTGACTATTATTTCCAATGATGCAAGTGATACACCTTTCAATTTTGTAAGATCGTTTCTTCTATTTGTCACCTATATCCATTTTTCTCTCTTATTTTTTTCTTTATGATTTTACTTAAAGGAATGTTTTCAAAAAGGAGGATAAAAAAGACCAAGTCGGCTAAAGGCGCTGGCGACAATCGCAAACATCCGACACTAGGACATCCTATACGTCGAAAATTCAAGGCGGACTTGTACAGGATGTACTGACTTCCGTATTTCCAGGACGTGGGCGATTTTAACGGAAGATCCCGCATCGCACGAAGGAAAAGAAAACCAACGAGCTTGCGCGTGTGTGGTGATTTCGGCGTTCGACACAGGACGTGTCGGTAAAGTCGAAGGTCATTTATCTCGCAGTATCATTTTTACCGGACTTTTTTGGACATCCACTAAAAGGAGGAAGATCGCATTGAAACAAACGATTCAACCAATTTTAGGGCAAGAACGCCTTGTCCATATTGATGTGATACGAGGGATCGCGATTTTTGGGATTCTGCTCGTCAATATGGCACATTTTAGTTATCCTGACTTATATTTAGGTCAGTTAGCGAGTGAGAATTTTTTCACCAGCTCTTGGGGAGCTCTGGATCATGGGACCCGCATATTCCTTGATATATTTGTGCAGATGAAATTTATCATGATGTTCTCTTTTCTATTTGGCTTTGGCATGGTCATTATGTTTGAACGTTCTCTGCAAAAAGGAGAAAAATTTGGTCGTAAATATATGCGCCGCCTATTCGCCTTATTGTTATTTGGCACGATTCATGCCTTTTTCATTTGGGATGGTGACATCTTAACGGATTATGCCCTGCTTGGCTTATTGTTATTTTTATTTCGAAAACGTAAAGCAAAAACGTTATTTATTTGGGCGATTGTCCTCTACTGTTTGTTTAGTTTACCTTTACTTTTATCATCCTTTTCAGCTGCACAGGAGGGGATGCAGGAATGGCAGATCCAATATAATGCTGAGATGACGGGTGAGGCTGAACAAGCGCTTGATATGTATGCACATGGAACCTTTAAAGAAATCGCAACACAAAGAATCCATGATCGTTTTATGTATATGTCAATGAATGGGATGCTTTCGCTTAATCCTATTCTTTATATTTTTTCCAATTTACCTTATTTTAGCTTATTTTTACTTGGAGCTGCCTTTGCGAAAGCGAAAATATTGCATCACCCTCAGCAACATCGAAAAACATTATCGATCCTTTGGTTCCTCGGGTTTGTGGTAGGGCTACCTTGCAATATTCTCTTTCATGTCTGGGATCAAGAAGGACTTTTATTAATTGGCGCTCCCTTGCTTATGCTCTTTTATCTTATTTCTTTGGTTCGTATGACACAATCCGAGAGGACGAAGCGCTTCTTTCTTCCCTTTGCTGCAGTTGGGAAAACGGCTTTTTCAAATTATATTTTTCAATCCATTATCGGCACTACAATATTTTATCATTACGGACTTGGACTATATGGAAAGGTGTATCCCTTTGCCGGTCTTTTTATATCCATTGTCATCTTTATCCTGCAGCTATTCCTTAGTCAGCTTTGGTTGAAAAAGTTCCGCTTTGGACCTTTGGAATGGATTTGGAGAAATATCACCTATTGGCAGGTCTTTCCTATCAAAAAAACCAATTAATACCTCCAAAAAGAATATAGAAATGCCTACTCACGAGTATGGCGTTTCTATTGTACAATAGTCATATGCTCTAGTTGGAGGTTGAAAAAATGTATCAAATATATATTGTAGAGGATGATGCAAGGATGGCCGGTCTTGTTGGCCGTTATTTGCAAAAATATGGCTATGCTGTTCAAATTGCTGACGAATTTGATTCAATAAAAGAGGAGTTTGTCCAATATCGGCCAGATCTTGTTATCTTGGATATTCATCTCCCCTCTTTTGATGGTTTTTATTGGTGTAGGCAAATTCGCAGCATCTCCCATGTCCCGATTATCTTTTTAACTGCACGTTCTGGGGAGATGGATCAGGTTTTTGCAATAGAAAATGGGGGCGATGATTATATTACAAAGCCTTTTCATTTAGAAGTTTTATTAGCCAAGGTTAAGGGGGTATTACGAAGAACGTATGGAGATTATGCGTCTCCAACCGACTATCATATTTTAGAAGTAGATGGTCTTTTTCTTTATCGGGATAAAAATACAGTGGAATTCAATCATCGGAAAACTGAATGCAGTCCAAAGGAGTTTCGTTTACTTGATATATTGTTATCCAAGCATGGACAAGTTGTTACAAGGAATGAGCTATTGGAGGCAATCTGGGATGAAATCGATTTTGTTGATGACAATACATTGAACGTTAATATTCGAAGAGTTAGGGAGAAGTTAAAGGAACTCGGGATTGTTGATGCAATTCAGACAATACGAGGGCAAGGATATCTTCTGAAAAATACTTGGGGACAATCATTATGAGGTTCCGTGACTTTTTAGTGGATCGATTGACCTTTATTGTTCTATACCTTTTCAATACTGCGCTGATCTTGTGTATTGTCAAACTTAGCTTATTAGAAGGAAAAGTGTTTATTTCAACAAAGCATTTACTTTATATTAGTCTCCTCTCTTTTCTCCTTCTCCTAGGCTACTTAACGGTTGATTTTATTCGGAAGAAATCTTTTTTCGATGAATTAAATAGCGTCTTAAGGAGTGAGGAGCTGGATGCCTTTCTGAATCTACAGCATCCCATTACAAGGGAACAAAGGTTATTTCAGCAGCTTTGTGCAAACTCTTATGCCCTTTATGTCAACCAAGTGGGAGACTATCAAGATAAACTTCAGCAATCCTATTATTTTGCGAATCGCTGGGCTCATCAAATGAAGACACCTATTTCTGTGATTCAATTATTACTGCAACAAGAAAAGGAAATAACAAGACAGGATCTCATTAGCCAAATAGATGAAGAAACGCTGAAGGTTGCCGATGGGATTCAAATGATGTTATCGACATTGCGCATTCAAAAATTCGAGCTTGATTTTTCAATTGAAAAATTTGAACTTGTCACTTGGTTGCGAGCATTACTGCATGACAAGCGAAAGCAATTTATTCGCTATCATATTTTTCCAAAATTCACGTCAGATGAGACGTTGTATCCAATTGAATCAGATCAAAAATGGTTGAGATTTGTAGTAGAACAACTAATTCAAAACGCGCTGAAATATTCGGAACCTAACGGCTATATTCATTTTTATGTGGAGAAAAAGAAGAATGAAATCCAATTATCCATCAAGGATGACGGAATTGGAATCAAACAAGAGGATCTCCCTCGAGTATTCGATGCTTTCTTCACTGGAGCGAACGGAAGAAAACGCCAGGAATCCACAGGGATGGGGCTCTATCTTGTCAAGCAGATCATCGATAAGCTACAGCACCGGATTACCATCGATTCCCAAGAAAATGCCGGCACTACCGTCACCTTACATTTTATGTTACATGATGATTATCATCATGTCGCTAGATAATAGATAATAACAGAAAGGAGGGGAAGCCAATGTTAGTAAAGGCAAAAAACATCTCAAAAATTTACACATCGAAAAAAGGCAGGTACGCCCAGAAGGCGATTGACCAATTTAATCTTGAGGTAGACTTTGGAGAATTTATTGGGATTATGGGACCATCTGGCAGTGGAAAATCAAGCTTGTTGAACATCCTAGCCACGATTGATCAACCATCCGCAGGAACAGTTGAACTGGATGGTGTCAATACCAAATCATTAAATGATCAACAGCTTTCTTTATTTAGAAGGAAAAAATTAGGGTTCATTTTTCAAGATTTCCATTTATTAGAAACGTTGACTGTAAAAGAAAATATTCTGCTTCCCCTAGTGTTGGAAAGCATACCGAAGTCCGAAATGGAAAAAAGGCTGGACGATATCGCTGCTATTTTAAACATATCCGATATCTTAGAAAAAAGAACCTATGAAATTTCCGGAGGAGAACAGCAAAGAACGGCCGCTGCTAGAGCGCTTATCCATCATCCACAATTAATACTGGCAGATGAACCGACTGGAAACCTTGATTCCAAAGCGGCTAAAAGCTTAATGGATTCCCTGCAGCAATTGAACCAAGAACAAAGTCGTACGATTCTCATGGTTACCCATGATCCCTTTGCTGCTAGTTATTGCAAACGAGTTGTGTTCATCCGTGATGGAAAGCCGTATACAGAAATTTATCACAGTGGGCAAAGACAAGCTTTTTTTCAAAAAATTCTCGATGTACTATCGTTGATGGGAGGACATGAAGATGACCTTCCGCCAACTTCTATATAAAAATTTACGAAGGAATTTGCAATCCTATGCATCTTTTATCCTTAGCAACATCTTTACAGTATTTATTTTCTATTTGTTTCTAGCATTTGTCTTACATCCAAATTTGGCTAATCAAGACATCCATCCAATTATCTATGTTTTATTTATAAGCTGTAATATAGCCATCATCTTTTTCACCATTTTTTTTACGGTTTATTCTTATACTGCCATGATGAAATCACGAAAAAAAGAATTTGGTTTGCTAAAGATGGTCGGTCTTACCAACAAAAAAATCGCTAGGTTGGTCTTTGTTGAATTTACAGCGATTTCCTTTCTTTCGATCATAATCGGTATCCTTACTGGGATCTTATTATCAAGGCTCTTTTTCATGTTTGTTAATGTGATATTACAACAAGGTGAACCTTTATTATTTTCAGTCCCTCCGTTGGCGATTATCATAACATTGTGTCTCTTCCTTTTTTTATTTGAAGGGGTAACACTAATTGGTTTAAGAGAGATTCACAAAAGTGAAATCATTCATCTTATTAACGCGGTGAAATTACCAAAAGAATCACCCATCTATTCACCTAAGCTTACGTTCTTAAGTGTAGTACTTCTGCTTGTTGGCTATTTAATCGCTGCCTTTTCAAATTTATTCATCTTGTTCTTTTCGATGATTCCAATTTTATTGCTTGTCATCACTGGGACATATTTGCTTTTTATGCAAGGAACAACGGTCATTTTACAACGATTACGAAATTCACCGCTTTTCTGGAAAAATATAAATATGACAACAATTAGTGCATTAATTTTTAAAATGAAGGATAATGCCAGAATATTGAGCGTGGCGGCGGTTCTTAGTGCGATTGCCATGTCTAGCATGGGCTTATTATTTTGGTTTACCCAATACTCAGATGTGGGAATTCGCGGTCCCCAGGATCTTATGGTGATTCAAAAAGATGTGGAAACACAAGATGGTTCTCTCTTTTCCGAAGAAAAGATAAGAGCTCTTGCTGAAAAGCACCAGGTTACTATCAAAGCATATGAACAAACCGTTGTGTTGCCCACATCCATTCTAATCAATCAGCAGGAAAAAACAGCTTGGATCATATCTGATCAAGATTACAACCGCCGAATCAAACCTATACAACGTTCCGCACAAGCCGTAGATGCAGAAGCAGGGAAAACGGTGTTTATTTCGCCATTTGAACCATTTGAAGGAAAAGAGTGGGGTGCCACCAAATTTACAGGTAATCAAGTAGAGATGAAATTTGCTAATCAGGATCCGCTTCAATTAGAGCTTCAAGCAAATCTTTTTGCGGTGACGATCATTCGAGGAGGAGGTTATCAGCCACCTTATTTACTAGTGGTTGATCAATCGCTTTTTACGGATTTACAGGCAAGTATGGATAGGAACGAGCAGTTGGTGCTTCACGATTATTATTTCACCAATCTTGCCCATGCACCTGATTTACTAAAGGACATTCAATCTAACAGAACAGCTAATGATTCAGTCATGTTGTTGGACGGATTTAGCGATTATCTTGAAATCAATAAATGGAGCACCCTTTTATTAATGATCGGCCATTTTATTGCTTGTTTATTTTTTCTGACTACGAGCAGTCTGATTTATTTCAAGCTGTATACAGAAATGGAGGAAGAGCGAAAATCGTATACTGCCTTAAAAAAGCTTGGTTTTACACAGGTAGAAATGAGGAAAATGGCCTCCATCCAGATTGCCATTCTGTTTTTCTTACCGGTCCTCGTTGGTTCCTTGCACACGGTTTTCGTTTATGTAAGTGCTAGTCTCACTTTAGGAGCGGAAGGAATTTGGAAAGAAGGCTTCATCGCGATCGCGGTCTATTATCTTTTCCAAGCCATTTATTATGCCATCACTCGACAAATCTATTTAAAAAGGGTGATTTCTTAAGGAGTATTTGAACAAGTATAGTGAAAGGAATCTCGAGGCTTTTACTCGTATTCCCCATGGTTATAAAATCAAAAAGTGCCTCTTCATGATGTTAAACTTTTCATGAAGAGGCACTTTTTTTGAAAAGGTAAAAAGTATAAATTTTGGCTAATGTTTGATCTAGCTCCAGGCGCCATCGGCTCGAGGTCAAAGGAGCTGTTGCACAATCAGGTAACTGATCGTGCAACAGTTTTTTTGTGCACAAAAAAAACAGACCACAAAGGGTCTGCTCTCGTGTATTATTAATTTATGACAAGTAAAAAAATAACACAACCC
>NZ_BORE01000029.1:0-33890 GCF_018333015.1 Bacillus sp. J14TS2
CTCTCTCCATGTAGAATAGATAGTCACTTTCTATCATAAGAGAGATTGATAAAATTGGAAATCAGTGGCTCATTTTTATGTGATCGAACCATTTAAAAGTGGCTCAATTTTAGATTATCAAATACAATTGTTAAACCAAATTGTAAATTTTCCTTCTTGCTAGTTGGCAATGACATCATCCCCTCTTATTTTTACTGCCTATATAGTATAGGGATAGTATGAGACGTCTCGTAAGTGAACATTTTGTGAACAAAGTTTCTCCTTAAATGGCTGAGCGTTTTAATACAAGGGCTTTTTTCTTTTTAAAGTTAAAACTATTTTATAAAAAGTGAAACGCATTTTAATTTATTGGCGTCTATAATAATAGAATTTTCTTAAAGGAGTATTAATTAATCTAAATTCAAAAATAAAAAAAGCCTCTTTATGAATAAACGTGCAACTTTTTTCACTAATTATTTTACCAATCGTTGTGATATTGCTATTCACTATAGGATTGGACTTCAATCCTTTTATAATAGTACCAATATCATAGTCCTAGCTACTATTGGAATTATTCTTGCACTCAATACGAAAAAACATTTACTCTAGTATCTTTAACTTTAATAATACTACACTCTGTAACTCTTACTTATCTGTCCGTATTTTTAGTAACATTATTCTTTTTCGTTGCAAGAGTTCATGACAGTTAGCATTTATTAATTAGACAATTTTTTAGGAGGTGAGAAAGATGTAGTGATTTGAGATGTTAGAGATTTATTATCCAAAAAATAAGGGGGAATTTAAAATTGAATAAGAGAATGTATTTGATATTTTTTAGCTTTCTTTTAATGTTACCATTTACCTTTCCAGTTATTAATGCAAATGCGGAAGAGACTGCTGAGGGTATTACTTTAGAAGAAGCTTCTAAAGTTTTAACCGTAGAGGACGAAGAATTATATAAATCTATGACTGATGAAGAAAGAAGTGAAAGGGAAATTTCTATAGCTGAAAATTATGATGAAGGTTCTATTTTATCTGAGGAAGATACTATTTTTTTATTAAATCAAGCCAAAAATTTGAAAAATAATCCCGATATTGAATTGTTTGCTGGCAAAAGTTCTAAGGCTGTTTCAAAGACTTTAAGTAAATTTGGAACTAAAGTGACATTAAAAGGAACTATGTATCAAAATATAGTAATTGGTGCTGGAACATCTACTTTTAGAGGGAATTTAACGTTAACTAGAAATTCAGGATCTTTAAAAAAAGTGGCTTTAGCAACACATCATTCAGCTTATGGAGTTGTTGGGTGGAATGGTAAATTTCCAACTGTAGGACGAGTTTATAAAGGTAGTGTTAGTATGTCCAAAACTAGTAGTTTAAGCTCAACTAAAATGGATAAGACCAAAAAATATACATCTGTATTACCTTCATACACTACTATGTATAGCCAAGCAACTGTAACTACTTCTAAGGGAGACCAGTACACCGTTACATCTCCTTCATGGAGTAGAATACAATGACTAATTTATTGATTACTTTTGGTATCTTGGCACTTCTCATTGGTGGAATTATAGCAGTGATATTTTTCGTAGTTAAACGGACTAAAAAATAATCCAAAAAAAATGACAAATAAACAAATAAATGCGATATGCTCGACTATGTCAGTCGGGCTTTATTCATTACCCACGCAATTTCTTAAGTAACTGCGTATTCTGTGTTGGAGTTCCACTATAATTATTAATTGATGCAACAAGCATTTTTCTAAAAGGTACACCGTTCTTAGTAGCCATATTACTTTACCTCCTTGATCTCATCGGCTTTAAAACCTTGGGTAACACGGCCAAGGTCATTTTTAAATCCGACAAAGTGGATTCCATCTTCAATTTTTGTAATCTCGCCTTTAAAATTGCTTGTTTCCATGATGGTAAGAGAATAGCTTTCTATAAACTTGTCGATTTTGGTTTTGGTAGCATCTGCAATCTGTACTTTTTGACCTAATATAAACATTTATAATTCCGCCTTTTTAATATGAAAAAGATATCCTAAGGAAAGGACTCTTCAAATACTTTTTATCGTTTCGTGGTTTGATGTATCTTAACTCCTGTTTGCTGTCGCTAAATTCTTTAACTGTGGGGTCCGTAATTGTATTAAATACACTAATAACGATCAATCCAAGGAGACAGCTTCTACGACCAATTCCCATAAAGTGCCCCATGTGGTTAGGTCCTCAAAAGATAGTCCTACATAGGCTAAAAGTGGAGTTAACACAGCTAAGACAAGTTGCGCAATAAACACAGGGTTATTAAATCTTGCTTTCCAGTTAATTTCATGATTCAATTCCGCTTATCACAATACCCACTAACCCACCGAGTACAGCGGTTATAATTGCCGTGTTGATGGCTCCAACTTTGCTCCTTATCCATTGGGTATCGTTGCGGATTTCCTTTAGCATGTCTCGCAGATAGCTAATCTCGCTATCTTGCAATTTGTCATTGTTCTTTAATGCCGCCACGGCGTTTTTATTTGCCCCTGATCTTGCTTTAAATCATTTATGTCCTGTTGCTCCTGATTTTCCACACGTTCATATCTTCAACCCAAAGAAAAAGAGCCCCTAAGGACTCTCTTTGATAAACTCTCTAATTTCTTCAGCTGTAATTCCTGATTCTAATGCTTTTTTAATGAGTTCGACCCATTCTTTGTCTAAATCGCTTCGACCATCTATAACCCCTAAACCTCCCTAAAATAAGACTATTTTAGGCAGCCCAGCCATCATAGCGTTACGCCTTAGACCTGTAGCTTTGCGTCCCAATCTTTAGAGTGGTTTGCCTTTTTGCTAATTCCCTATAGACCCATATCAATAGTACCAGAAATTAGTTATATATTGTTTAGTAATCATTCTAAAAACTTTCGACATTATTCGCAATGCTACAAGTTCCCCAAATAAAAATCACCTCGTGTGAGATGCTTAATAGCTATTTTTTCTTTTTGCTTTTTTCACGAATTATTTTATTATCAAGCTCCTTGACATTAGACAGCGTTATATAATCTCCATTTTTATTAAGAATAACTCTGTTTTCTCTTGTTACTTTACGAATTTCCCAGTACTCTTTTTTATCTTCATAAAGTTTAACTTCGTATTTTGGATAAGCCTTCAACAAAATTAAAAGAAAGTGAGCGACTATAAAAATGACAATAATAAATATCTGACATATCACAGTTAGGACTATAGATAAAATAATCTAGTATACGAGATCAGATTCATCCTTACTCTCAATTAACTGTTCAAAAGTTGTCATTACAACTAAGATAGCATTTAAAATAAAAGCCGAAACACCCAATGTTATCCTATCTTTTCCACGATACGTTAAGCATTTTTCAATATCGCTTTTCGTTATAAAATCGTATATCCAATGACTAGAATAGTAAACAAGAGCACAAATAGAAATTACTCCGGAAGCTTTCAACAAATTGTCGCTATTAATTACTTCACTAAAAATATTCAAATATACCACCTTCTGCTTCCTTATATTGGAAGGAGATGATGATATTTAAGAATAACGCATAAGTTAGAGTGTAATTCTATTATTCAGTAGGTGCTTCCCATTAAAATCATGTTTACAATCTACAAAAAAAAGGATGCCTCCGGCAAGATGTCAAATCTCTTCGGAAACACCCTTAAAAAATCAGCTTTAAACAATCTCAATAAAAATGTTTTTTGTTAGTTTTTTGGAAAATAACTAACTTGAACGGGGTGAAACTATTGATAAATCAACGCTTATGGGCGTTTTATCACATCATTCCGCCCATTCCACCCATGCCGCCCATGTCAGGCATTGCTGGAGCACCGCCGCCTTCTTCTGGTTTGTCGGCTACAACAGCTTCAGTTGTAAGGAGCATGGATGCTACGGAAGCTGCGTTTTGAAGGGCATAACGTGTTACTTTAGTTGGGTCTACGATACCGGCGTCGATCATGTTGACCCATTCGTTTGTCGCTGCGTTGAAGCCAATGCCTGCTTCTTCTCTCTTGAGTCGTTCTACAACTACAGAACCTTCTAGACCAGCGTTATGAGCGATTTGACGAACTGGTTCCTCTAGGGAACGAAGTACGATTTTCACGCCTGTGTCTACATCGCCTTCTTCTTGAAGGGATTCTACTTTATGGTAGACGTTGACTAGAGCTGTACCACCACCGGATACGATCCCTTCTTCAACTGCCGCACGAGTCGCATTCAAAGCATCTTCAATACGAAGTTTGCGCTCTTTCAATTCAGTTTCAGTCGCAGCACCAACTTTGATTAGGGCTACACCACCAGCAAGTTTTGCTAGGCGCTCTTGTAGTTTTTCTTTATCGAAGTCAGAAGTTGTTTCATCGATTTGTGCACGAATTTGGTTAACGCGTGCTCCAATTTCCGCTGAATCGCCATTTCCTTCTACGATTGTTGTGCTTTCTTTTGTAACGACAACTTTAGAAGCACGTCCAAGTGAATCAACTGTAGCTGATTTTAGATCAAGTCCAAGATCTTCTGTAATCACTTGACCACCAGTTAAGATGGAGATATCTTCTAACATTGCTTTACGACGGTCACCAAAGCCAGGAGCCTTCACTGCTACAACGTTGAATGTACCACGAATTTTGTTCAATACAAGTGTTGCAAGAGCTTCACCTTCTACATCCTCTGCAATCATCAATAGAGGCTTACCTTGTTGTACAACTTGCTCAAGAACTGGAAGGATTTCTTGGATATTGGCAATCTTTTTGTCTGTAATTAGAATGTATGGATCCTCTAAAATGGCTTCCATTTTATCAGAATCTGTTACCATATATGGAGATGCATAGCCACGATCGAATTCCATTCCTTCTACAACATCAAGCTCTGTTGCAAAACCTTTGGATTCTTCGATTGTGATAACACCGTCTTTTCCAACTCGCTCCATTGATTCAGCGATGAGTTGGCCAACTTCTTCATCACCAGAAGAAACAGACGCAACTTGTGCAATTGAGTCTTTATCTTCGATTTGCTTAGAAATTGCACGTAGCTCTTCAATTGCTGCAGCAACTGCTTTTTCGATTCCTTTTTTCACGCCAACAGGGTTCGCACCCGCAGCAACGTTCTTCAATCCTTCACGAATCATTGCTTGGGCAAGTACTGTAGCGGTTGTTGTTCCATCCCCTGCTACATCATTCGTTTTGCTTGCTACTTCAGAGACTAGTTTTGCCCCCATATTTTCGAATGCATCTTCTAGTTCGATTTCTTTTGCAATGGTCACACCATCATTTGTAATAAGTGGAGAACCAAATTTTTTCTCAAGAACAACATTACGTCCTTTTGGTCCCAATGTTACTTTTACAGCATCTGCTAGTTGGTCAACACCACGAAGCAGCGCACGACGTGCATCTTCTGAAAATTTCATTTCTTTTGCCATAATCGAATAACCTCCCTAAAAGTTTAATATAACTTAACCAACGATTGCTAATATGTCAGATTCACGTAGAATCAAGTATTCTGTTCCTTGGTATTTCACTTCTGTTCCAGCATATTTAGAGAAAATAATGCGATCACCTTCAGAGACTTCAAGAGCAACTTGCTCACCGCTGTCTAGTACTCGACCAGAACCAACCGCAACAATTTTCCCTTCTTGTGGCTTTTCCTTTGCTGTTTCCGGAAGGACGATACCGCTTGCAGTTTTTTCTTCCGACTCTACTAGTTCAATAATAACGCGATCACCTAATGGTTTTAACAAGTGAAACAACCTCCTTAAATAAGTATGTAGATTATTATATTTTTTATTAGCACTCTACCTTATCGAGTGCTAACACAGTTATTATCATAATGAATTCATAACTATTTTGCAAGCCCTAAGCTTTCTTTTTTGAAAAAATCTTTCTTCAGCTCTCTCCATAATTTTTCAAGAGCTGCCAGCAATGGATTTCCTATCTTTTCCATTCTTTCGACGGTAATTCTTCCAACCCACAAAAGTCATTTAAATTGAATGGCTCAGTGTTTATTAGTAAAATATAAGTTACGTCTTTATAGGCCCGATCATCGCTTTCTCGCATAAGGGATGTCATTGGGGAGTAATGATAGTAAAAGGGGGTTAAAGAACCCACCTGTTTTTATTTGACTCATGATAAGAAGGGACTTTTTATATGAATAAAAAATATTTATATATCGTGATTGCTTTCTTGGCAATGCACTTATCTGCCTTTATTGGCGTTCCTTTACTGTTCTTTTTAGGCGTCTTAGCCTTTGACGTTCCTCAAGATACAATGCTTATGTGGTCTACAAGCATTTGGACAGTTCTAAGTTTTATATTAGGATTAATCGTCATTTTACTTATTCTAAGAAAAACTGAGCCTTACACGAACATAGAGAAGGATACACCTCTTCCATTAAACCTTTCTATTCTTTGGGGAATCGCTGGAGTTTTTATTGCCTTAATTGCGCAAATTGCTGCAGCTGGACTTGAATATCTTATCGGAATTGATCCTGGTTCAGAGAATACAGAACAGATTATGGACATGATTGAGATGATGCCGATGGTGATTATCGCAAGTTCTCTAATTGGACCTATTCTGGAGGAAATTGTTTTTCGAAAAGTCATTTTTGGCGTGTTATATAATCGATTTCCTTTTTGGGCAGCAGCTCTTATCAGTTCACTCGCCTTTGCGATCGCCCATATGGAACCGACACATTTAATTTTATATGCAGCAATGGGCTTTACCTTTTCATTCTTATATGTCAAAACAAAAAGAATTGTTGTCCCGATTATCTCGCATATGCTGATGAATACACTGGTGACGATCAATGCGTTTTTTCTTAATCCGGAAGACCTAAGGCAGGTTCCCGAACAAGTGCAGGCGTGGATTGGAGGGATCTTTTTATGAGGTCACCGTTTTTCTCTGGTTTGATCTATATCGCATTAGGCATTACCTTTACGATTTTTGCCATCCAACAGGTGATCAGTAATGATTGGGGCTTTTTCGTTTATGTTCTTCTAATTTTCGCGACACTTGACTTTGGAGCCGGCTTCCGGTTAATCAAACTACATTTTCGTATTAAACATAATAGTAAAAAATGAAGAGGATCAAAGGCTTGACTATAAAGCCTTTGATCCTTATTCTTCTTGCTCTACTATTTGCTTGGCTTTTTGTGCTTTTCTATAACCGATTTTGGAAATCCAGACACTTATTTCATAAAGAATAAGTAAAGGTACGGTTACCATCATATGAGAGAGGAGATCTGGTGGTGTAATAAAAGCAGCAATTACCAACAAGACAAAATAGGCATATTTACGAATTTTAGATAAGTACTGAGGGGTGATAATCCCTAGTCTTGTTAAAAATAAAATCACCACTGGCAATTGAAAGAGTATGCCAAATGGGAGGGTAATTTGAAATAGGAATTGAAAGTATTCATTAATTCCAATCGTGGTTTCAATCCCCATATTTCCAGAAAGTTTGAACATAAACTGAATGACAAACGGAAATAAGACAAAATAAGAAAAGGAAATCCCTGCTAAAAATAATAGAACAGATGCCGGAATATAGCTTAATGTGACCCTTCTTTCTTTCATTAATAGTCCAGGACTAATAAATGCCCATAGCTGATATAAAATGACAGGCGAAGTAAGAAGGATCCCAATCAAAAAGGTCATTTGCATATACACCTTAAAAGGATCTGTTGGTTTAAAGGCATTCATCACTAATTCTTGCACAGCACTTGCATCCTGCAGGAAACGGATGAGCGGCTGTGAAAGAAAGAAACCAATGAGTGAAGCCAATACGAAGAAAACGACGATAATCATCAGCCGTTTTCTTAATTCCTCTATATGCTCGAGAATGCTCATGTTATCATTCTGATTCATCACAATTTTTCATCCCATCAACGGTCGGCGTCTTTCTTGTCCTTGTCGTCATCTTCTGCGAGTCCCTTTGTTGCATTTTTAAATTCACGCAACGTACTACCTGCTGCCTTTCCAAGCTCTGGTAATTTTTTCGGGCCAAATATTAAGACTGCAACAAATGCGATGATGAGTATACTTCCCCATCCCACCATAATTGCGCCCACCTCCTTTTATATTACTCATTTTAGCTGATTTGACGAGAATTATCTATCCTCTGACTCTATTTCTTGTGAATTTTCCGTGTCAGGGGTGGGATAATTTTTCAAAAAGTAAATAAGTGACTGCAATTCTACAGCAAGATCAATATGATGAACTCGGATAGATGGAGGAACTGTTAATCGAGCTGGAGTAAAATTCAAAATTCCCTTTACATTGGTTTTGATCAATCGATCTGTCACTTGCTGAGCTACTTGAGAAGGCAATGTTAAAATAATGGCACTTACCGCTTCTTTATTTAAGTGTTCTTCAAGCTCGGCTAAGTCATATATTGGTACATCACTAATGGTTGTACCAATTTTTTCAGGGTCGACCTCAAAGGCCATGGCGATTTTGGTATTATTATTTTTTAAAAAGTTATAATTCAAAAAGGCTGTACCAAGATTCCCTACACCGACTAAAGCTACTTTTGTTAGCTCGTCCTGATCTAGGGTTTTCGCAAAGAAATTTAATAAATAATTCACATTGTAACCATACCCCTTTTTTCCAAGGGCACCAAAATAGGAAAAGTCACGGCGAATGGTGGCGGAATCCACCTTCACAGCTTCACTTAATTGCGCAGAGGAAACCCGTTGCTTTCCTGACGCATGTAAATTTTTAATAAAACGATAATAAAGAGGCAAACGTTTTGCCGTTGCCTGGGGAATTTTCATTGATTCTACGTTCATCGTTCACCCTCCTTAATTTAAGCATTGTCAACCATTCAAAAGGATGTATCTAACCAAACTTTATCTTCTATATCGTGTGCTGAGTTTTCCTGTTTGTCTAAGCAAACCTCTATTCATAGCTTAATTCGTCGACGATATCGGACTGCAAGTTCGCTATGCGTGTATCTATTTCATCAACTTGTTCATTTTTTCACGCAGTAACCTCTCCTATTATCATACACTATTTTCTTCAAGCTGTCTTTTTCTAATTCTCCTGGCCTTCTGCTAGCATACTGAACGAGCAAAGATTGCTCCCGCCCTGTTCCTTATTGTAAACTGTTCATAGGAGTGAATAATGATGATGTTATTGCAATTACAACAAATTACAAAGCATTTCGGTGCGGAATGCATATTATCGGATATAAAGTTAGAAGTGAAATCACGCGATCGTGTTGCACTTGTAGGGCGTAATGGTGCAGGAAAGTCGACTCTTTTAAAAATTATTGCAGGTCAACTTTCTTATGATTCTGGACAAATTGTTCGTCCAAAAGGCGTTACAATCGGCTATTTAGCACAAAACACGGGACTAGAATCCAGTCAGGTCATTTGGGATGAAATGCTAACGGTGTTTGCTGAAGTTCGAAAAATGGAAAAGGAAATCCGCCAATTAGAATTAAAGATGGCAGACCCTGCCCATTACGAAAACCCCCAGCTCGCTGATTCGCTTTTCCAAGAATATGACCGTTTGCAGGAAAAATTTAAAACAGCTGGCGGCTATCAATATGAAGCAGATATTCGCTCTGTTTTACACGGCATGCGCTATTATGAAGCGGATTATCAAACAAAGATCTCTACATTAAGCGGTGGACAAAAGACAAGATTAGCTTTAGCAAAGCTTTTGCTAATGAAACCAGATATTTTAATTTTGGACGAGCCAACCAACCATTTGGATATCGAGACCTTATCTTGGCTCGAACAATATTTGCAAGGCTATGAAGGGGCAATATTAATTGTTTCCCATGACCGTTATTTTCTTGATAAAGTCGTTGACCAGGTGTATGAATTATCCAGACATGAAATGATCAAATACCATGGGAATTATAGTCAATATCTAACAAAGAAAGCAGAAATCTATGAACGTGATTTGAAACATTTTGAAAAACAACAAGACGAGATTGCTAAAATGCAGGATTTTATCCAACGAAATTTAGCAAGAGCCTCGACAACGAAAAGGGCGCAAAGCCGGCGTAAGCAATTAGAAAAAATGCAGGTCCTCGATCGTCCTAGTGGCGGGGAACAGTCCGCTACTTTCCATTTTGATATTGAGCGACCAAGCGGCAATGATGTGATAAAAATAAATGAAGCGACAATTGGCTATAATGAACAGCCTTTAGCGAAAAACATTCATTTTCATATGAATCGGCAAGATAGTATTGCGTTAGTTGGACCAAATGGCGTTGGCAAATCGACCTTGCTTAAAACACTTATTCGAAAACTGCCGCTTCTTTCAGGTCAAATTGATTATGGCACCAATGTGCTCATTGGTTATTATGATCAGGAACAAGCGGAATTATCGTCCAATAAGACAGTTTTGCAAGAATTATGGGATCATTATCCGTTAAAAGAGGAAAAAGAACTTCGCACAGTGCTCGGAAACTTCCTGTTCAGTGGGGATGATGTGCAAAAGATTGTTTCTAGTTTAAGTGGAGGAGAAAAAGCTCGCCTTGCCCTTGCCATTCTTATGTTAGAAAAGGCAAATGTGCTGATATTGGACGAGCCAACCAATCATTTGGATTTAGATAGCAAAGAAGTATTGGAAAATGCGCTTGTGGATTACCCAGGTACTTTGCTGTTTGTCTCCCATGACCGTTATTTTATCAACCGAATTGCAACAAAAGTGATTGAGTTATCCACAGAGGAGACAACCGAGTATTTAGGTGACTATGATTATTATGTGGATAAAAAACAAGAAATGAAAGAATTAGCGGAATTAGCAGAACAACAACAAGCCGAGCCAAAGGTTCAATCAAACAAACGCTCTTTTCAAGAAGAAAAGGAATTGAAAAAGCTTGAAAGACAGAGAAAACGCAGACTCGAGGAATTGGAACAGCAATTGCATGACAAAGAAGAAAAAGTGGCAGAGCTTGAAGAACAATTATGTCTGCCTGATGTATTCGAAGATCATGAGCAAGTCCTATCTATTAATACTGAAAGTGAAAAATTAAAACAAGAGATTGAACAACTATTAGAAGAGTGGACAGAACTTGCGGAACAATTGGAATAGAGGCTGTCCAATAAGTATTCAGCAACGAAAAAGGAAGCGAGAAATTAAATATCCCTCCTTCTTTTTTAACCGCTAAGAAAATCTCCAAAAACGGCGACACGCCTGCGGGAATAGCATCAGCTTCAGCCCCCACGAAGCGAGGAGGCTGAAGCTACCCCTGAGGCAAGGGAGCCTTTTTGGAGATTTTCGATTTTGGGGACAGCCTCTTTGTTGTTGCTGATTTAACACTATAATAATTATCCACAACTTTATTCACATTATCAACAAGAGTATAAAAGGCTTCATTAAACTTTTGCACATTATCCACAGATATCGTTATAGTTATCCACAAAACTAATATATTCCTAGTTTTACAAGCTTTTATTTAAAGGGAAGTTTAGTTATCCACATTTTTCATCCACAATCCTTCGTAAATTATCGCAATAGTTACTCACAGATATCCACTTACAATAGGTGGGCCAATTTTCCATTTCTTTATTTTATTACTCGGAATCGCAATTGGGTCATGATCAAGCTTCAATCTTTGTAATACTTTTTTATCGATCGGCAAGAGAACGCATTCGCTCATTAACCAATACTGAGTGTAATTTTTATATACTTTGTTTTCCAATAATGGCTCTGAAAAATGACTATCCACATTAGGACCGATTGGGACTTCTCTTAACCTCTCTCCTTCTATTTGAATAATTTCTTGACGATTAAAACGATTTTTCATTAAAAGCAGTGGATTGGTAATTCTTCTCCTTTGCTTCTGTTCCAAATAAAAAACGTCTCCATCTTTATCTTGAAAGAGGCGATATGGAGGAAGTGAAGAGGCCTTATCAAACGGTATTCCTTCTTCATATCGATAAAGCAATGGATCAGGAATATTGACAATCTTATTCGGATCATATTTATAGAAGGAAAACATCGCTGGGTTAATTAACCTTCTTTGTCCATTATTTAGTAAATAGACTTTCTCGCTCGTCCCCTTCACTAAAATCCCGTTAGGAAGTGCAGCCGGAAGATGCCGAAATAAGGATTGGACTGATTGGGATGTTTTATAGGTAATATCTAATACTTTAGAGAGAGGATGAAACGATTGGAAGGTGTTCAATCGTTTCCAGAATACCGCATCTCCCCTGCACCAATGTTGGGGATCATCATCCCAATAGCTGCCAAATTGCTCCCAAACTTGCTGAAGAATTTCCCGCCTGTGCATGACGGAGCAATGATCAACTTTATCAGCCGCCTGAACAAGGATCACATTGGCTTCCCTTGTATATTCCTTCAGACAAACCATCTGTTCATTCACGACTTTTACTTGTTGAGCTGAATATACAATATCAATGCCAGCATTTTTTTCTAAATAGGCGACCATTTCTTCAAGACGATCTGGTGCGTAAACCGTATCATCTGTTAGGTATGTGAGATACCTTCCTTTTGAAAGGGGAATCGCCTTGTTAATCATCGTCGCATACCTTGTCGACTGATGCCGCTCCTTATCCTCAATCTCACTATTTCGATATTGGATCCGCGGATCTTCTAGATGGCGCTCGATCGTTTGAACCGTTTCAGCATTCGAATGATCGTCCATAATCCATAATTCCCAATCTGGCATGGTTTGCTTTAGCACACTCTCAATCGCCTTTTCAAGCAATTTTGGCTTATTATAGCTTGTTAAAATGACCGATACCTTCGTTTCTATAAAAGACACCCCCTTACAGCAGAAAAGTTTGGCTTAACGATTTTCAGTTTCCCACTGAAAACCAATCTCAGGATCATCCCAGGAAATTCTTTTTTCATCTGGGTTGTGGCGATTATAGGATTCAGTTGTAAAATAAATGATGGTCGCAGGTTTTTGCCCAAGAACTCGATATCCATGTGCAACGCCCTTCGGAATAAGAAGCAGAATCGGATTATCCTCCCCCATGTAAAATACATTGGTTTTCCCCATTGTACTTGAATCTTTACGCAAATCATAAAGTACGACTTGTGCATGACCGGCTGGGAAAAACCAAAGATCATCTTGCTTTTCATGGTAATGAAAGGCCTTAATAACGCCTGGATAGCTCATCGACCAAGACGCTTGACCAAACCGTTCTAAAATATGCTCATCATCGCGCACCAATTCAGCAAAAAAGCCACGATCATCATGATGCTTCACAATCCTTTTTATAATCACGTCATCAATCATATTTTCCATCCTTCCTTTCCAGAAATTCTTCAAGTGCGACTTGCCAATGTCTTATGGTGATCCCTTCATTTTCAATTGATTCCTTGCTTAAAACAGAAAATGCGGGTCTTTGCGCGATTGTGCCATATTCTTCAGTCGAGATTGGTTTTACAAACTCTTCCTGATAACCCGCTAGTTTTAATATCGCTTGAGCAAATTCAAACCAGCTACAGACCCCCTGATTCGAGATATGATAGATGCCATAGGGCTTGCCGATCAATTGTTGAATGGCAGTGGCCAAATCCTTCGTATAGGTAGGAGACCCTATTTGGTCCTCAACTACGTAAAATGTCTGTTCATTTTCCGCTAAACGAAGCATTGTTTTGACGAAGTTTTTTCCGTTTTCTCCATATACCCATGAGGTGCGGACAATATAAAATTCCTTTACAAGCTGTTGTACAAAACGTTCTCCAAGTAATTTACTCGCCCCGTAGATCGATAAAGGATCTGGTGCATCAGCGCTGGTATAGGGTTGCCGCTTCTCCCCACTAAAAATAAAGTCTGTGCTAATATACATCATCGCAGCGCCCACATTCTTTGCTGCTTTAGCCATGTAATACGTTCCAAAGCTGTTGACGTTAAAAGCTGTTTTCCAATTCGTTTCACACTCATCTACTGCTGTATATGCGGCTGTATGGATGATTAAATCAGGCTCTATTCCCTTTATCACTTCATTGACTTTTGCTTCATCCGTGATATCTAGCTCCGCTTTACTATATGGAAATAGTTCAACATATGGATCGTCAGAAAATATCTCAACGAGATCTGTCCCCAATTGTCCTTTCGCTCCTGTGATTAATATTTTCATTGAGTATCACGCTTGTTTTTCTGGAGCCTTTCCACATACCATTGGACAGTACGTTTTAATCCCTCTGTAAAATCCACCTGCGGCTGCCAATTCAATTCTTTTTTGATTTTTCCATAATCGATAGAATAACGACGATCATGACCTAATCGATCTTCGACAAAGGTAATTAAATTTGGGTCTGCCCCAAGATAGTCGATAATCTTTTCGACAACGGCTAGATTGGTCTGTTCTTCATCCCCGCCAATATTATAGACAGATCCTATTTGTCCCTTTTCAAGAACCGCATGGATCGCTCGACAATGGTCTTCCACAAATAACCAATCGCGAATTTGCCCCCCATCGCCATAGACCGGAATTTTCTCACCCGCTAAAGCAGACGTAATCACTTTTGGGATAAATTTTTCTACATGTTGAAGAGGGCCATAATTATTACTGCAGCGTGTGATCATCACAGGGATATTGAAGGTATTGTAATAGGCGTGGACAAGTAAATCAGCTGCTGCCTTGCTTGCGGAGTATGGGTTATTCGGTGAAAGTGGGGTCGTTTCGGTAAAAGCAGGCTCCGTTTTCTGCAAACTTCCGTATACTTCATCTGTGGAAATTTGGATCATCTTTTTAGCTTTTCCCTCTCGTACAGCTTCCAAAAGATGGAGCGTCCCTTTTATATTCGTATCAATAAACGGGAGTGCTGACTGAATGCTGCGATCCACATGAGATTCAGCCGCAAAATGGATAATCGCCTCATAGGTTTGATCAAAGATTTTTTCAGCCTGCTTTGGATCCGTCAAATCACATTGAATGAAGCGATATTGTGGATGATCAGGGAAGGCGTATTGCATAAATGGATGGCTGGCATAGGTAAGTGCATCGACATTGGTGACGGTATAATCCGTTTGCTCCATTAAATAATGGATAAAATTTGCGCCAATAAATCCCGCTCCCCCTGTAACAAGTAACGCTTTTTTCATGAACCTTCCCTTCTCTCTATTTGTTCATAGATAAGTTGATTAGCAAGAAAGAGAGAGCCATGAGTCCCTGCATCTACCCACCAACCTGACAAACGATCATACTGTAAAACAGAATCTTTGATATAGACATTATTTACGTCAGTAATCTCTAACTCTCCCCGAGCTGAGGGTGATAGTTCTTGGATATACTTGAAGACTTTTGGATCATACATATAAATACCAGTGACGATATCGTTGGAGATAAAGGTCTTCGGTTTTTCAATAATCGACGTAATACATCGGTCCTCCTCATTCAACTTGGCAGCCCCGAATCTCTGGGGATCTTCTACCTCTTTAATTAAGACCCTTGCGCCACTCTTCTGTTTTTGAAAAGCCTGAATGAACGGAAGCAATGAATCTTCGAATATATTATCTCCTAAAAGCAAAATAAACTTATCCCCATCTACAAAATCCTCGGCATGTGCAAGACCAGCAGAAATACCTGATGCTGTTGGTTGGATTGCATAATGCAGGAAAACACCTAATTCAGTCCCATCCGCTAATAGCTTTTGAAATGAATCCATATACTCTTCATGAGTGATCAGGAGAATCTCGTCTATGCCTGCTTCTTTTAATTTCATGATGGACCAGTAAATCATAGGATAGGGACCAACAGGTAAAAGATGCTTATTGGTTATCTTTGTTATCGGCTGCAACCGCGAACCTGTTCCACCAGCTAATATAACTCCTTTCACAAAAACACATCCTTTCCTCCTATGTTGACAAAGCTCCGGAATCCGGAGCCTCTGTCAACATATAATATCCTTTTAAAATGTTCCGACGCTTTGTATCTGACTGATGGGTACATACATTGTGCCGTCTGTATTAGGGTCTTCAAATGCAACCATATCTGTTCCCACCTGAGCAATCTGCAAATTTTGTAGTTTTTCGCCTCCAACTAAGCGGATAACGGGAATGGGTTGACCAGATTGTGAAATACTAATTAACTGTTGTTGGAACGAGGATCTAAAAACAGCCATAAAATAGCCTCCCTTCTCTTTCTTTATTACGATATTAATAAAAATTAAAATAGTGTAGACAACCGTTTACTCTATAAAAAAATGAGAATTTGACTTATTCTTTTTGTCTATGTATATACCAATTTTTATAGTAAAAATGTGGATTTTCGTTATTTTTAGGGGGGTGTCTTAACGATTCTCCCTTTTTGTCATAATGTATCATGAAGCAGTACAAAAAGGCTTTGTATAGTTATCTATCAAAATGGATAGGTGGAAACAAAGCCTTAAATTATATAAATTGAGGTGAAAAAAATGAACTTTGCAGATTATATTTTCAGGCGTTTAATTCCTGGAACCACGATCACGGTGACAATGGATTCTGGCAATATTATTGGTCCAGCTATTTTCACTAACTATAATCCAACTACTGGTATCGCAGTATTAGAAGAAGAAGGATCAATGTCTCCTCCCACAAATATGATTATTAATATAGGTTCGAGTAAAGTGGAATCTATTATCTATGATGTATCGGGATAATCAATGAACGTGCTATATGTTTCATCTGGATATCCGATGATCTACCAATATTTAGATAGAAATATCGAAAAAACACTTCGTAAGATTTACGATACATGTATTCCCTATCAACCTGGAGAATCTCTTCAGCGTTTACAGGCGATTTTACATGATCATGATCGTCGTCCGCATTGGGCCTTGATTCTTCTTGGAGATCATTTCCCGAAGCAAGCGAGTGACCTGCTGAGGAAATACGGAGTAAAGCAAGCCATTTGGTTAACAGAGGATCCTTATTATATGAATAAAACACTGCAAAATATTCACCTTTACGATTACGTCTTCACAATTGATTCAGGTGCGTATAAAGCCTATCTTACCGCTGGTTTCCCATATGTTTATCATCTTCCATTAGGGACAGATCCTGCCATTTTTACAAGACAGAAGGTAGAGTTCTCCTATCAAAGTGATGTGTTGCTTGTAGGCTATCCCTACCCTTCTCGCGTTCAATTGGTAGAGTTTCTCTTAAAAAATGGGACATTCCCTATTACGGTCATTGGAAAACAGTGGCATAATCAGTTAGCAAAAAAGTTTAGGAGAGATGATCAACTCACTATTTATGATCAATGGATGGAACCGGAGATGGTAGCGAAATTTTACAATGGGGCGAAAATCGTATTAAATCCGCATCGTCAGGTGCATTTCTCCTATAAAAGAGACGTTATAAATGAGACCATTAACAATCGGACATTCGATATTGCCGCCTGCGGAGCTTTTCAACTAATAGAAGATTTGCCTGGATTACGATCTACTTTTTCAGAAGACGAAATAATCGCCTATCAAGATCCGTCCGATTGCCTAGCAAAGATTTACTTTTACTTGGAAAAGGAAGAATTACGTGAAAAAATTGCGAACCATGCACAAAAAAAGGTATATCTTGCACATACCTTTGAACATAGAATAGACATGATGAAAGATATTATAGAGCTGCCTTAGAGGGTGGCTTTTTTTCTTTCTTGCTGAGGAGCTGCCGAATAAGATCGATCGGTTATTCTCGCGCTTCTCCTTGTAAATTATTGAACGATCGGTGGAGCTTACTAAATAGAGAACTTTTACAATGAGTGGCCTACTATTTCCTCAATAGTTATGCTAGGATAGTAGTAATCCAATGGAGGTGTTGTATCATTAATGTGAAATTCCCTTCTGAATCACTGGTTTTACAAGCTTTACAGTCTACTTTACATCGATTATCTCCACATCATCCCCAGTATCCACTCATTTTGCAAAAACTTCGTTCCAAAGAAGCTGGTATTGCTGGTGAAAAAAGAGTGCAGGACATTTTCCGCAAAACGATCTTCCCTATTGAAAACCGCGTTTTCCATGATTTATCTCTCCAGACAAGTACTACTTTTCAAATGGATAGTATTTTTCTCACAGAGGCATTTGCCACCATATTCGAGGTGAAGAATATTGCTGGAAACCTATCCTTTAAAGAGCATCCGCCTCAATTAATTCGTGAAAAGGCAACAGGAGAAATAGATAGTTTTGAAAGCCCTGCTAGTCAAGTAACCCGGTATGTGGAGTTATTTCAGGAGTGGCTTGAGCAGCGGGATATACAACTCCCAATCTTTGGCGTTGTCGTCCTTGCTTATCCAAAGCAAATTGTGAAGGAGCCACCCAAAACATGTAAGGTTATTTTTCCAAATTTGATCCCCTCGTATATTAAGAGTATTAAACCTTTTCCTCATAAAATCGATTTACACACTTTAGATGCATTAGCCACCGACTTATTAAGCAGTCATAAAGAGTATATCCCCAAGCCGATTTGTGAAAGTTACTCCATTCCAAAGGAAGATATCCAGCCAGGTGTAAGGTGCCTAGCGTGCGGATTTATCGGTATGTTGAAAATCCCACGATCTTGGCACTGTCCTCATTGCCTAACAAATGATGCCTCTGCTCATATCTCAACCGTCAAAGATTGGTTCTTAATAATAGGGAGAAACATGAGCAACCGTGAGTGTCGAGCGTTTTTACAACTAGAAGAGGATCGATATTCGGCCATGCGTCTTTTAAAATCTATGAACCTTCCAAGCTCTGGCACCTTTCGAGACCGTACCTATCAATATAACTTTTTCAATTCAATTTAAGCTGCTATTTTTGCCTATCCGCTCGTAATTTTGCCTATCCGCTCGTAATTTTGCCTATCCGCTCGTAATTTTGCCTATCCGCTCGTAATTTTGCCTATCCGCTCGTAATTTTGCCTATCCGCTCGTAAAAGGCTGCCCGCCGGGCGGGCAGCCTTTTACATAAATAAATCCCAACTAAGTGGCGTTCCTGCTGATGCATCTTTGCTAATTTTCTTGCCTAAGAGAAGATCGATGTATTTGGGGGATAAGCCTGCTCCCGGTCGGATCGCTCGCAGGTTCTCTTTTGTGAATGTATCTCCCGCTTTCATGTCTTGGGTAATATAGAGAGATCTACGAAATTGCCTTGATTTCTCCTCGTCTTCGGTTGGACCGTACTGGATCTTTCCGATCGCCTGCCATGCTCGTTTCGTCTCGACAACAAGGGTCCGGAATTCCTCAGGCTCCAGAGAAAAGGCGGAATCCACGCCCCCTTCCGCACGTGATAATGTAAAATGCTTTTCAATCACAGTCGCTCCCATTGCAACACTGGCAACGGCGACTCCACTTCCTAATGTATGGTCTGATAAACCGACTTCACAACCAAAGAGTTCCCTCATATGAGGAATTGTGGCAATATTTGAGTTGGTTGGTTCTGCTGGATAGGTGCTCGTGCATTTTAACAGAATTAAATCTTTACAGCCTGCGTCCCGCGCAGTCTGAACCGCTTCACCCAATTCCGCGATCGAGGCCATTCCCGTCGAAATAATTAACGGTTTTCCAGTAGCAGCCACTTTCCGGATCAAGGGAAGATCATTATTTTCGAAAGAAGCAATCTTGTAACAAGGAACAGCTAGTGTTTCCAGAAAGTCGACCGCCGTTTCATCAAAAGGTGTGCTAAAAGGAATCATCCCTAATTTCTTACATTGATCAAAGATCGGTTGATGCCATTCCCATGGTGTATAGGCTTCTCCATATAATTCATATAGCGTTTTTCCGGCCCACATATTCTCTTTATCAGCAACAAAAAAATCCCCTGCGCGGATGTCTAATGTCATCGTATCAGGTGTATATGTTTGGATTTTTAATCCATGTGCACCTGCCTTTGCGGCTGCTTCCACAATCGCAAGTGCACGATCGAGCGATTGGTTATGATTGCCTGACATCTCTGCGATTATAAATGGCGGTTGCCTGCTGCCAATCTTCATTTCATTCAATACAATCTCACTCATATGATCCTTCCTTCTATTTGTTTTAAAATATCAACTCGCTTCTCATTCCAATCTTTCGGAAATAACGACATGAGGATAACATCAACCGATTGGTTTTCTTTCAGGATATGTCCTTTTAAGTTTCCTTCTACTTGAAAGCCTAGTTTTTTATGATAATGAACACTTTTTGCATTGATGGATAGAACTTCGGCGCAAAGCTTTCGAACAGATAACTGTTGAAAAATATACTCAATCGCTAAATATCCCATAAGCTTTCCGATACCTCTTGGGGCCTGAGGCTCTCCAATATAAAAACCCCATTCTGCTCGCTTATTTTGTTCATCTAAACTTATTTGCACAACACCCATCGGCTGGTCATCAAAATAAAAAACTTTCACTTGTTTCGTATGATCAGCTTGAATGCCTGCAAACCACTTATGATGCTGTTCGAATGTGATCTCCTCATCCTGGTACATAACGGAGCGTACAAAGAATTGATTCCGCCAAGCTAAAACTAATTCTAACTGAGAGGGGTTCATTTCTTTTAATGAGGACCGTTTGATAAGATTCATTTTAACGCCTCCAAAATCGCCGCGCGAACAGGGTAGGTTCGAACTCGTTCTTTATCCATAAATCGAAGGGATTTTTTAGACATTTCCTGAATAATATGCGGATGTTTACGTAGATTTTCTAAGGTCTTTTTCAAAGTGATTTCTATTGTATGGGGATGATTTCCTAAACTGATCGTGAGTCCTTCTCTTTCAATATTCTTCGTGAGTTCCAGCTGATTATCGGCCGTGACAGCGGTTAGGGAAGGCAATCCAAGAAAAATCCGCTCCCATGTCGTTGCCCCTCCCGCTCCGATGGCAAGATCCGCTTGCTTCATCAGTTGTGCCATATAATCAATCTGGCAATAATACACATACCCTTCCTCTTCACTACATTTCTTTTTAATTTGGTTTCTTTGGGGATTAGAGCTTCCGACAACGACATGGATGTGACAATTTTGAAATGAGATCTTTTGCAGGATATCTACCGTTTTTAATGTTAAATGCTGAGGATCCGAGCCCCCGAAAAAGACAAGTATGTTTTTTATATCGCCTTTTCTGATCTGAATATTATTTGCCATCTCGATAAATTCTTCTCTTAATAGTAGGTAATCAGTTCCCAATAATTGCTTGCAGCTTTCTGAGACTAATCCTTTATAACGCCCTGGATGATTTTGAATGTTTTGATCAAGTAAGATGTCACAATCATGCCTTCGATCTGCTAAATCATCAATCACCATTAAGTGTTTAACATTCTTTTTCATTCTCTGTTCCCAGTTTGTATCTAATCCATAATGGTCGACTATAAGAAGGTCAATCGATCGCGATCCCAGTCTTTCGAACACTTCACTAAAATCCCTCGGCCAATTTTCTCGATACCAGTCATACTCACTTTGATGTGTAGATAGATCGATAGAACTTAATTTCTCCACTTGGATATCCTGATCTTGAATATACGAAATTAAGTTACCGCTCAATTCCCGACAAATAAAGGTAATCTGAACATGATCGGAGATGGCTTGCAGTTGTTTCGCTAAAGTTAAACAACGCATCACATGGCCGGTTCCAATTTGTTCAGACGCATCGACTCGAAAAATAATATTCATCCATTTCACAACCTCATTTATTTTTGTTTAATATGACGATTGATTTCTCGCCACTCCGGGTTCATCTGAATGAGGGTAAGCACATCTTCCATTGTGTAATCTGGTTGGTGGGGATAGAACGACTCAATGATCTTTCTTATAAGCTTAAAATCCTCCCATGTGTCTACGGTCCAGCGATGCTCACTTTGATCTTGGCTATTTTCCACATTCAAAAGCTTAAACTGCCTAGGATGCTGGTATAGAAAACGCGTGACATGCTCCCGATCACCTTTTTGCTTCGCCAGTTGATGACATTTTGTTAATGCCTCATAGGAAAACACTTCAATATCCATCCCTCTTGGAAAAGTCCGTTTGAGCACATTGGACACATAATCATAATGATTTAGCTCCGCACAATACCTTTGAATCACTTGATCAATTATATGTGGATCAATCAGTGGACAATCAGAGGTTAGTCGAATAACGACATCTGCTTGATAATAAGAGGCCGCTGCAAAATAGCGAGATAGCACATCTTCTTCAGACCCTCTAAACACCGGAACACCGAGTTTATCACATAGTTTTACAATTGCCTGATCCTGATCTTTCGTCGTCGTGGCCACAACATAACCATCCAGCTCATTCGCCTTTGCAATTCTTTCAAGTTGATATTCTAGTAATGACCTATTTAAAACTTTCTTGAGCACCTTTCCCGGTAGCCGTGTCGATCCCATTCTCGCTTGAATAATAGCTACTTTTCTCATTTTATCTCCTCTTATATCTTTGAATCGTTCTATTTACAGCCGCGATCACGTCTTGCACATCTTCATGGGTCATCGCTGGATACAATGGGACCGTGATAAACTCTTCATATACCTTTTCTGCGACAGGACAAAATCCTTGTGGAAACCCAAGTTCCTGATAATAAGGAAATAAATAAATCGGGATATAGTGAACGTTCACACCAATATTTTGTTCCGTCAATTCAGTAAAAATCGTTTTACGATCAACGCGTACTGCATCAGAATTGATGCGGAGAACAAATAAATGCCAACTCGATTGTCCATCGGCCTGTTGAAATGGAAGAATCAGCTCCTTATAATCCTTCCATGCATCCTGGTAGATAGCAGCAATTTCACGTCTCCTAGAAATAAATCTATCCAGTTTGTTTAACTGGCTATTTCCTAAGGCCGCTTGGATATCGGTTATGCGATAATTAAAGCCTAGAGTTTGCATTTCGTAATACCAAGGCCCGTGATCTACCTGCATTTTCCCGCGATCGCGCGTGATACCATGGGAGCGAAATTGACATAACTTTTCATAATACTCCTTATGATTAGTTGTAATCATGCCGCCTTCCCCTGTTGTAATATGCTTGACAGGATGAAAGCTAAACATGGTCATATCACTTATCGAACCAATTCTCTTGCCTTTATACATACTTCCTAATGCATGCGCCGCATCTTCAATTACAACTAGGTCATTTTCTTTAGCAATTGCCATGATTTCATCCAATAAAGCAGGCTGGCCGGTAAAATCTACCGGGATAATCGCCTTTGTCTTGCCTGTGATCTTCTTCTTTATTTCTTTCGGATCGATATTGTATGTTCGTTCATCAATATCAGCAAAAACAGGCTTTCCACCTTGATAAAGGATACAATTAGCACTGGCCGCAAAGGTTAAAGGGGTGGTAATAACTTCATCTCCTGATTGAATCCCCGCTGCATAGCATGCTGCATGTAAGGCTGCTGTACCATTTGAGAAAGCAACAGCATATTTTGCTCCAACATATTCCGCAATTCTCTTTTCAAACCGCTCGATTTCCGGCCCAGTGGTTAAATAATCACTTTTTAAAATATTGATAACAGCCTCAATATCATCCTCATCGATACTTTGTTTACCATATGGTAATAAGGACTGACGAATAGGTCGCATTTCCGATGAGTGACTCATGATTCCCCATACTCCTTTATCCACTGACTTGTTCTTTTGATTCCTTCTTCTAAGGAAACTTTAGGTTTCCACTTTAAAAGTTTTTTAGCTTTTTCATAGTTACAAAGCAATTTAGAGATTTCACTTTGGGGATGAATATGTTCCACATGCTGAATTTGTGCTGGATTTTTTGCGATCAGCAAAGCTAAATCATTAATCGCTATATCGCGTCCCGTTCCAGCGTTAATAATTTCGCCATTAGCCTGTGAGGAATACCCTGCTGTTACAACAAAGTCGGCACAATCCTCCACATATAATAGATCCCTCGTTTGCGTTCCATCTCCATAAATCTTTAGAGGACTTCTATCCAACTGATTATGAATAAAGATCGCTACGACTCCTCCTTCTCCACCAGTTTTTTGAAAAGGACCATAAGTATTAAAGGGACGAACAACGACAACAGGCAAATTATACGCATAGTAATACGACAGAACCATATTTTCAGCCGCTATTTTTGCACCTGCATAAGGAGAAGCTGGTTTGATTGGATCTAACTCGGTAATTCCATTTGCGTTAGAAGCTTGGTCATAGACCATACATGTACTCATAAAAACAAGCTTTGTTTTGTATTCCTTACACAATTCTAGTAAATGAAAAGTTCCAATTGTATCATTCTCGAACGTTGTCCTTGGCTCATCAATACTATCTTGGACATTGATACTCGCAGCTAAGTGGTAACAAATATCAAAATCCGTCTTCCTAAATAACTCCTTCAGTATCCCCTTATCTTTAATATCCCCCTCTGTAAATCCTTTGAAATGATCAGAGTAGATAAATTCTTCTATATTGGTTGTACTAGAATTAGCTAAATTATCGATCACCCATACATCATGCTGATCTTCTAATAATTTTCTTGTCACCCATCTCCCAATAAACCCTGTACCACCTGTCACTAAAATATTCATCCTCTCGGCTCCTTTCATAGGATGTTCAAAAGTCCGGTAAAAATGACGCTACGAGATACATGATCCTCGACTAAGTACCGACACGTCCTGTGTGGAATGAGGAATCTCGTTGGCTTGTTTCTCCGAGAAAACCACTTTTCCTTCGTGTGATGCGAATTCGTTGAAGCTTTCCTTTTGCTCATGTATAACTTTCAACGTACACGACGTAATAGTGTCGGCGTTGCTGACGGAACATCAGCGACTTTAGCCGACTTGGTCCTTTTTATCCCCTCTTTTGAACCACACTTTCAGATTAATTCTTCCTGTAAAATCAATCTTCTAAGTTCCTCGATCACAATTGGTTTTGGATCACCAGATTGATAGTTTCCGGGTTTTGCCCTTTTTCCATTTTTATATTGTGGTAGTGGCTTGAATGGGGAAGGGATAATAAACATATTCGGCAGTTCAATCGCATGAAGAGATTCATCATACGTCATTAACTCTTCAAATTGCTTTTCACCTGGCCGTAAGCCAATTTCTTTGAGCTTGATCTCCTTTTGCGGGATCGCATACTTATTCGCCACTTCCTCCTTCAATACTTGCACAAGATCCCCCAATAAGATGACGGGCATTTTTAAAATAAAGGTCTCCCCACCTTTTGCTACTTTCATTGCTTCGATTGTAAGAGTTGTAGCTTGGTCCAAGGTCATCATAAACCGACTCATCCTTTGATCTGTCACCGTCATTTCCCGATTCTCAAGGATTTGTTTTTTAAATAATGGAATCACTGAACCTCTTGATCCCATTACATTTCCGAAACGCACACTAGCGAAAATCGTTTTACCCGACCCTTTTGAATACTCGGCAGATGTGATCAATTTTTCTGCGGTTAGTTTTGTCGCTCCATAATTATTTGTTGGAGAAATGGCTTTATCTGTACTTGTAAAAATCACCCTTTTCACCTTTTGCGCAAGCGCTGCTTTGATCACATTGTAGGTGCCAATGATATTCGTGAGAACCGCTTCAAATGGATTATATTCACAGAAGGATACATGCTTCATCGCTGCAGTATGGAAGACGTAATCAATCTCCTCCATCGCACTCTCTACACGATCATAGCTTCGTACATCCCCAATCAAAAAGCGAAGCCTGGTATCGCCAGCAAACTGATTTTGCATAAGAAATTGTTTCTGTTCATCCCTACTGAAGATCCGGATAACTTGCGGGTCTTCTTGAAGGATTTTTTTCAATAGACTTTGACCAATTGTGCCTGTTCCACCAATAATTAACACTTTCTTTCCTCGGAAAAACATTCTCTGTCACACCTCTTTAACACACTTTTTTATAAAATTTTGAAGGGTAGACATGGAAGCTTGGATGGGATAGTTATTGTGGATAAATTGGTTGCGAATTTGTTTAACATTTTTTTGATGAGTGGGAGAAGTCAAAAGGGCTGCAATGATTTCGTGTACTTCCTTTGTGGTTGTTTTAACAAGATCTCCCAATGAGTCATAATAAGGATAGTCTCGATTGGCTGTTGGTGATTTAAAAATAACGACAGGTCTGTCGAGCAGCATGGCCTCTAAGCCAACAGTTGAGTTCGCCACAATAACCAGATCAGAAGCTGAAATTAAACTATATAGAGGGGCTTCAGAGGTGACATATTGGATTTGCTTATACTTTTCTGCTAAAGCTTGGTAGGGCTGGGTTCGATTTTTTGCTTTCTCCCATGGATGTGGTTTGATGATGATTTGGATATTAGGGAGCTTTTCCACGATGCTTGCAATCTCTACAAACAAAGAAGAGCTATTGGGCTGGGTTGCCATGAAAATCGTCTTTTTATTTGTGTTTAAATTCAAGCCCTTTAAAACTTGTTGCCTATTTAAATGCTTTGTTGTAAAAATTGCATCATAACGCGGATGACCGGCAATCGCAATTTGTTTGTCTGGAACTCCCCTACTTTGGTACCACTCCTTCTCATAATTTCCATAGACCACATAATGAGAAGCAAAAGCAGGTAAATAGGCCTCCTCTCCAAGAATCAGTCCATGCTGCAAGCAAAAGCTAGGGATGCCTAATGTATGACCAACAATCGCTAAAATACGACTTGTTAATTCCTCTGTTGTTCCGACTAATATTGCCTGAATAGGATTGCTTTTTAATACGGAATAAACCATATCAATTTTTTCAATCATTTGTGGAATATCTTTTAAAAATCCCTTTTGAAACACTGGATTCGAAAAAGCCGGATGCTGATGATGCGCTTGAAAAATGGCCTTAGCCTTTCTCGTGAAAGACTGAGCAATTTGTGGAGAAGTCTTTATATTGTCTAACATACTGATAATGGGAATGGTATAAAGCTCCCTCATCCTCCATCTCGCTAAAAGCAAAGTAGTTTCTGGAGAAAACGCACGATAGTTTTCCTCAGTAAAACGCAGATAATCAAAATTCATTAATAACTTCCCTTGCTTAGGTTGAGTGTGCGGTGATTTTCTAAGTGCACCTAACCACTTTTCAAACCCTGGTTGGATCATTCCCTCTTTAAAATCTTGTAAAGAATATTGGCAGAAATCCTCTGATTGCATTTCTGTCTGTAATGTTGGAGCTAAATAATGATAAAAATTACTTAAAAGCGGCAAGGGAATATTTTTATACGTTATTGCAGAAAAAGCATCGATAAACTCCAAATTTAATAACCAATAATTCCGCAAATACACATCCACACCATCACCTCCTTCTTTTCCGTAAATCTTCTCGAAGCTCTTTGCAATTGCGCTGTTCTGGAAGTAAACGAGCAAACTCATCTTTTTCCTCTGAAAAAAGTTTATAATGAATCGAACTTGGCGTGATAAAGTTTTCGTCCAACATTTCGTTGATAGGATAGAATGGCCACTCTTGGTTCAATCGCCAAAAAAAGCGTGCATCACCAATACGATAAAATTGTGGATCTTCATCCCAATATGATCCCCATTTCTTTTTAATCATGGGAAGAATGGCTGCCCTATGCATCATGGCACAATGATCCAAGGCACAGGGAGCGATCCATGTAATGGAGGAAGCCGGTCGTGTTATTTCTTTCGTCTTTTGACCGTTCTGATCTAAATATGTCGTTTTCGAACCGGAATAAACAATTTGCGCATGCGGATGAAGATCTAGGTATTGCGCCATTTTCTGGAGACGATGAGGTTTATACACATTATCATCTGTCGCATATGTGATATATTTTCCCTTAGCCATTTCTAACGCTTCATTAATAAGCACAGCATAGCGTGTTTCCTCCACGCGTTCTTGAATGGTTTGAATATTACTTTTAAAAAAGCGAACTCTTTTATCCTTTAAAAAAGGAGCGATGACTTCCTGGGTCTGCTCATTTGAATGATCATCCATTAAAAGCAGTTCAAAGTCTTTCTCCGTTTGGCTTAAAATTGCAGATAGGGCACTTTTAATATAATCTGGCTTATTGTAACTCGTCATAATAACGGATACCTTTGGCAACAGTAAACCTCCCTTCAAATAGATTATTTATTAGGTATCATACGTCGTGAAGACTTATTAGTAAGTGCGATTATACTAGTTTTTGTAAATTGGTTATCCATAAGAGGTAGAGCTAGAGTCATATGCGGAATCGAGGGGTAACAAAGTATTTTTGTACTACTTCTTCTAATCATCTAAGTTGCAGAACAAAAGCGCTAGCACCTTGATCAGCCCCGACAAGCAAATGTTCCTGAACCTAGGAAGGGGCTTTTTCCCTTCATAGGTTCAGGGTTATTTGACCTCGAGGGGCTAGGCAAGTGAGGGATGATAGCAACATAATAAGTGACAAAGTAACGATGGTCTGCCGTAATGAAACAAAATCTGCTACAAACCCAATCCCTAAGATAAATACGACCTGAGCAGCGCTTTGGATCAGTTGATAAATACTCCCGCCACTTAATTTTCAGAGATTTGTACTGCCAAGTATTCTCACGTCCATAACAGATGTACGTATGGATATACTTTCTATTAAAAATAGACTGAACGCAAAAACCGTTCAGTCTATCATATATAAATCAATTTTGTCTATTAATCTATCGGTCCCTAATAAAGTAGTGACGGTAGGCTAAAATAACGGACCCAATAAAAAGGATTGGGATAAGAACAAACATCAATAAAAATTGCTTAAATACTGCACTCTCTAATGGTGCTTGTAGATTATTTAACGTAGTAAAACACGGAACAAATAATATCAATATTATTACACAGATCCCTAGGCATAGCCATATTTTATGGGCGGGATATAGTTTAGAAACAGCAAGAATGGCTGCTAACATGATAATCAATATAATCCCGACAAATAATAGCGCTTCTTGAGATAGGCCGCCATTTACTAAAAATAATGTACCCAATAAAATACAGGCTGTAATAATGAATATGAAAAAATTCACAATGTTTTTCATGACCTTTCCCCCTAATATGGAATAATACCAGTTCGCACGGCTCTAACGGATGCTTTTGTTGCGTATGGTAAAAGCTCCTCTGCCGTACCAGTCAAATCCCCATCTATTATATGATCATTCACTTCTTTGTATGCCGATACAACTTTGTTGCTCACCTCCTTAGTTCAAATATTAATATTTTCATCGATCAAAGCCCCTTGCTTTACATAAGAAATTACTTTTGATGATTCTAATTGAACTCTTTGCCTCCCCTTTTCACTCAGAAACCAATTTTCTTTTTTTGTATTACGATCATTGGCAGGACATAGGCTAAATTCAATCCAGCTTGGCATATAGGTTTTGAGTGTCAAATGCAATCTCCTCATATGATAAGAAGTGGTGACAACTAATAATCTTTCAATATTATGCAAATGGAATGCTCTATTCAATACCAATAAGGAGGCAAGAACATTTTCAAATGTATGCCTAGATTCGTCCTCAATTAAAATATCCATTTCAGGCACACCTAATGCTATCGCTTCCTTTCTTAAGGTCATAGCCTCGGAGATATCACTTCCTTGCCACTTTACACCTCCGGAAAACAAGATTTTCCTCGCTCTTCCTTGTTTATAAAGTTCCACCGCTATAGGTAATCGATAGGTAGTCGCTTTACTACTCCCCACAACAAAAATACAATCTCCCTTTTTTTGATCATCTTCGATACCAGCAAATAACAGATTTGTCATTTGTTGATCTGTCAGTTTTTCACTTTCTAGTTGAGAAATATACATTTGCCACCTCTTGTTATAAATTGAACGCACTATGTTTATTCAAATCATGACCCTTGTGCAATATGAATAATTTTTTGAATAACGTCAGCTGCTTCCTCCTTATCTGTAATCACGAATAGGTGATCTGCTTCTCCCTCTATTGGATCTGTCACATCTTCTTTTAGAGAGTCAGCTTGCTGCCGCATAAGAACCTCTTCAAAATTAGCAGCAGTTCTCAATATATTCGTGCTACGTTGACTCTGGTTTACACGGACCTGAAGAACTTGATCTGGAATAGCAAAATGGACAAGTATTCGGACAAATTCAGCTTTTGGAAATAACTCTTCTAGCAAGTACAGCCGGCCTTTTTTTCCACGGTTAGAATTACAAATAATGAAGTGTAAATCTGTGTGCTCTTTAGCATAAGAGACAATCTGTCTTGTAAGAGTATATTTAAGCGTATTCTCTCCCCGCTTTGGTTGTAGTTTCTTATAATGATTATTTATAAATTCAGCTTGGTTATCCTGATCCATCACAAAAGAGTTATTTAACTTATGTTCTAAAGCCCTTGCAAAAGTTGTTTTACCACTATGTGTTTTACCTACCGTTATAATGGCTAATCTTTTCATCATTTTCAACTCCATTGTTAAAGTATGGCATTTATGTAGCAGTGGTTTATTTCCTATTTTCAAAAAATTGAAGAATCAAAAGGTTTATCCAAGTTATAATCGGAATAACCAATATTAACATGTAGTATTCTGAATGTATCACTCCAAAGAGCCTTATTTCATCATCAACCCTATATAATATCCATGTTGCTCCCCCTAAAATGATAATATTTAAAGCAAAAGCTGACAGCCTACTAAATAATTTATTATTTTTCCTTTTTAATACCAAAACAGATCCTATTGTTGAAATTAATAAGGAAATCGAGATGATCAAGTAATTCAACTTCGCACCACCCAGCTTTTGTCTCCAACCACCACATAGATAACTTTTTTTCACTGAATAAAAGGCTTACCTTTTCCAAAAAAAAATAGGGATACAAATGCATAGATGATTTGTATCCCTAGGTGAAGTATCATTTAACAAGTTTTTAAAATCAAAAATCTTCAATATCCAATCCTGGATAAGCGTTCATATCCATTTTACCGCGCTTGCCTTGTTCAAACAATACCGATCCAGCTGCTGCAATCATCGCAGCGTTGTCCGTACAGAGATTTAGTGGCGGGATAATCAGTTCTATTGCTGATAGTGACTGAAAAGCCTCCTGTAATGCTAAACGCAACCCTTGGTTTGCCGCAACTCCACCCGCTAATAACACTTGCTGGACATCGTATTCCTCAGCAGCACGTACAGTCTTCTCTGTTAGAACTTCTACGACACTTGCTTGGAAACTAGCTGCTAGATCTTCACTAGCAATCGATTCGCCACGTTGTTCTGCATTATGCAGGGTATTAATCACAGCTGATTTTAAACCACTAAAACTAAAATCGTAGGATCCTTCCTCCAGCCAAGCTCGCGGCAAGTCAATAGCAGGATTTCCCATCTGAGCTAGTTTATCAATATGCGGACCGCCTGGATAAGGTAATTTTAACGTTCTCGCTACCTTATCATACGCCTCTCCCGCTGCATCATCTAAAGTCTCACCGATTACTTTAAAGGTTCCATGTTTCTCCATATAGATCAATTCGGTATGTCCTCCAGATACAACGAGAGCAAGTAATGGAAATTTTAATTTGGTGATTAAGCGATTGGCGTAGATATGTCCTGCAATATGATGGACTGGAACGAGAGGAATATTATGCGCAAATGCTAAGGCTTTCGCAGCATTCACTCCGACAAGTAATGCCCCTACTAGACCTGGCCCCTCTGTAATCGCAATCCCATCAATATCAGCTAACGTAACTTTTGCTTCTTTTAATGCTTCCTCGATCACAATCGTAATTTGCTCCACATGATGTCTAGAAGCAAGCTCTGGTACAACCCCGCCAAAACGTTTATGACTTTCAATTTGTGAGGCTACTACGTTTGAGAGAATGTCTTTTCCATTTTTTATAACAGCTGCAGCCGTTTCATCGCAGCTTGTTTCAATCCCTAAGATGAACAACTCTTTATCCATTTTATAAATTCACCCACATTACTAATGCGTCTTCTTGATTATCTGTATAATAGTTTTTTCGAATTCCGCCTTCTTGAAAACCTAACTTTTTATAAAGTGATTTGGCCGGAAAATTGGTTACCCTTACTTCAAGCGTCATTGTCTCTGCACCAGCTTCTTTAGCAGTCGACATCATTTTTTTTAATAAGTTTTGCCCTAACCTTTTTCCTCTATATTCTGGAAACAAAGCAATATTGGTAATATGAGCTTCGTCTATGACAATCCAAACACCACAATATCCCGCAACCTTCCCCTCATATTCTAACAGTAGATAAAGGGCAAATCGATTGGTTAGGATATCCTGATAAAAGGCTTCCGCTGGCCATGGCACAGTAAAAGCTTGATTCTCAATTTTGACAATTTGTTCGACGTCTGCTTCTGTTGCCACTCGATAAGTGATTGCCCCGCGATCTTGACATGATTCCATTAGTTCTTACGCTCCTGTTTTTCTAACCATTTAGCCTCGGCTTCCACAAGTCGTGCATAATTCGGGACAAAAGAATGAATAGAAACTTCTTCTGCAGCTAAGCCCAGCCTGCCCAGCTCTCCTGGACGAGGGTTATGTTCGGTCATTTCTGCAAAGCATGCCTGATCATGCAAAATAGTAGTAAGAAGCTCCCGGTGAATAGAAATATCATTTCCCATAAATAAAATGGGTCTCTCCATTGTTTGCAATTGTTCAGCCCATTCTTTTGCCAATATATTACGATCATCCAAAACAGTCCATAGTTTCCCGTCCTGATATTCATATAATCCGGTATAAACCAAACCACGTCTCGCATCAAATAGTGGTGAAATATACCCATCAAAATAATGAGCCGATGCGGCAAGGGTTGCTAAGCTCGATACACCAACTAAAGGAATCTGCAAAGCCCACGCTAATGTTTTCGCTACCGTTACACCGATTCGTACACCTGTATAAGAGCCTGGTCCTTGGGCCACGACAATTTTATCTAGATCAGTAGGTTTTGTTTCACAATCTGACAACAGCTTTTCAATCGCCGGCATAACACGGATGCTATGATTTTTCTTCATGTTCGTCATATATTCACCAATAACTTGAACTTCATCCAACAAGGAAATCCCCAGTACTTCATTTGATGTATCAATGGCTAAAATTCTCATTCCATAACTCCTCACATAATGCTTCATACCTTTTTCCATTCGGTTGGAAGACAATCCTTCTTTCCATCTCACCTTCACGATATAAATATACCGTAAGATTCTCAGAAGGCAACTGCTCTTCGATTAGATGGGCCCATTCTACAACAGAAACACCTTGATTGTAAAAGTATTCCTCTAATCCTAGATCTTCAAGTGAATTTTCTACTCGATATACATCCATATGATATAAAGGGAGTCTTCCTTTATATTCTTTTATAATGGTAAATGTAGGACTATTCACTGTCCTTTGGACATCCAATCCAACAGCCAATCCCTTTGTAAAGGCCGTTTTACCCGCTCCTAGATCACCTTCAAGTAAAACCACATCGTTTGGACCAAGGAGCTCTCCAACTGTTTTCGCTATTAAATAAGTATCTTCTGGTCGATTGGACCTGATTTCAAAGTTCGCCATTCGTCATTCCCCTTTTACATCGCTCATTACAAGTTTACCCGAAAAAAAAAGAATGAGCAAAAAAGCTTCCTCATTCTTTGATTAATTATCTCTCAGCATATATAGGAAGGGAGCGAATTCATCCTTTTTTTAAACAACAAAAAAACGAACACAATTGTTCGTTTGCAATATTGGCGGTCCGGACGGGACTCGAACCCGCGACCTCCTGCGTGACAGGCAGGCATTCTAACCAACTGAACTACCGGACCTAACGTTCATTATTATGTATAAAATGATTGCGGGGGCAGGATTTGAACCTGCGACCTCCGGGTTATGAGCCCGACGAGCTACCAGACTGCTCTACCCCGCGACGATAAAATAGTGAAAAATTTTAAGACAATTACCATATTACATGATTATCTTTAGTAAAGCAAATATTAATCATAAAACATTATAGTTTAGATGAAAGCACGATCTGGGACCGTGCTTTCATTTGCCTGGCAACGTCCTGCTCTCACAGGGGGAAGCCCCCTATTACCATCGGCGCTGAAGAGCTTAACTACCGTGTTCGGGATGGGAACGGGTGTGACCTCTTCGCTATTGCCACCAGACT
>NZ_BORE01000030.1:0-32007 GCF_018333015.1 Bacillus sp. J14TS2
GGGTTCTTGCCCCGGAGGGGCAAGAACCCCAAACACCTAATCCCTCCTACTTACAGAGGATATTCTACAAAAAGTGGCTCACTTTTGAAGTGATCGCTCTGGCTCAATTTAATATTGACAAAAACAATTGTTTAGCACCACTTTGAAAACCTTTTGCTGAAACCATTACCCCAACAGAATTAGGTATATCTTCCAAAATTCCTTTAAATGCTAACACTTTTTCTTTTGGGACTTTATTATCCCAGTTTTTGCATTCAAAAATTACTTTATGAGTAATACCATTCAAATCAAATTGGTAATATACATCTATATTATGTGACACTCCTGATTTTCCGACTATCTCTTCTTTATTTTTCACTTCAATTTCTTTATCAGAATGGTCTGACAGTACTTGATAAACATATTGAATCAAGGATTCTAGTCTATCTCCTTTAGTTCCGAACATATTTTACAGCCCCTAATTAGAATTGTATTTCCTTTAAAATATTGGCTGCCAACCAACATGTTGTCTTTTTATGTTTTATTTTAAACAATTACTGTATTTCTAATGAACCTATATCTATTTTTTAATTGTGTATCTACCACAAATATAGAAAATCTATCTCTCAAATTAATTACTTAGGTTTGTATTGACGTTGCTATAATCAATATTAACATCTTTAACAAATACTGAATATTGACTCTCCTCAGAGTTTATCTTTTCATCCAATAATTTAGTAGAGTTTGTCACCTTTACAGTCCTAACTATCGAATACGGGTTAACTTCATATACTTCACTTTTTTTATTCTCTTATTTTTTTAATATCTTTATTCACATAGTTATAATATCTATTAATACTCTCGATTACCTTATGATGAGTGTATAATCTCAGTTTTTCAACGAACGAGTTCATCATTATCTAAATCCTCTTCCTCGACTCATATGCCGGGTGGGTAATAGCCTTTCATCAATTTTTCCATCACCTCACCGGGTACATACATGTGAAAAAAACTAGCTATACGAATTTCCACTTCTATTGGAACCATTTAACTCCTCCTAATTCATAGAGCTCTCGTATAGAAACGTTTCCTTCTATCTTGATTTGTGGTAGGAGTCATGAATAATACGATGAAAATAGCCTCTGCGATCGTTTCATTTCCCTAATTTTAAATGACACCCACTTGAGGTGATTTGTGAATATAAAATAGTAGACGATTTATGAAGCTCCTCGTTAATTTCAGCAATTTTGCGGCTTCATCAGTTGATAGATCTATCATTAGCTATTCATCAAGTATCAGTGATTCGTCTCATATATTTTTTGCAATTCCGATAGCTCCGTCTACTGCTAATTCGCTAGTATACGATTAATATGAGCTCGTTCGTAACCATTTTGGTATATATCAACCATGTATGTGTCCTGATATTCAACCCAACTACAATTGTAAATCAAATTTCCGCCAAGCAGTAATACGAGGCATCTTCAGTTCTGATCAATAGCTAGAATTGGGCGACAAAATTCATAATATGATTCTTCTATGAATCAATGTTTTTGTAGACTGGCTGTTGCATTGTTTAAAACTCTTAATCATTCCATTCTTCTGAACCAAAAGTTTTAACCACTGTGACACCACTCAGGATATCCTACAAAAACGAATTCGCTATATCATATATATCCCCACTGCATACAGGAAGTAGTATTTGGCACATACTCTTCCGTTTCGTAATCCTTATGATTAGCCTTTTCTTCTGATCTTGGATCGATTCCAAAATCGCATTGTCTATACCCAATAGGCAACCTACTCAACTTCCGATCTTAAAATCAGAATACTTTTTCAAAAGCAAATTTCACTAAATATTCGCTTGTTAAAAAAACATCAATCAACCACCAACTCTTGCAACTTTTGCAACCTTGCATAATAACCCCTCTTATAATTAAGTTCTTCATGGGTGCCAATCTCAACCAATTTCCCTTTATCCATCACCATAATACAATCGGCCTCTCTAATAGTAGAAAGCCTATGGGCTACAACGACAATCGTTTTCTCTTCCTTTAAACTTTCGATTGTTTTTTGTATATATTGCTCAGAAATAGAATCAATGGAAGAAGTGATCTCATCAAACAGCATAATCGGTGCGTCCTTCAAAAGCGCCCGTGCAATGGATATTTTTTGGCGCTGGCCTCCCGACAGTTTCACACCTGATTCTCCAACTTGTGTACTAAAACCCTCACGAAAATCGGCAACAAACTCGATAACTCCGGCTTTTGAAGCCGCCTTGTATACTTCTTCCTCAGAAGCCTCTCTGCGTCCTAATGAGATATTTTCAAAAATGGTTCCTTCAAACAATGGACAATCCTGCGGAACATACGCAGTCATATTCCTTACCTCAACTGGGGAGATGGAGGAAACCTCTTTTCCTAACACGGTTAAACTTCCATTGTATTCATACAATCCCATCAGAAGCTTTAATAGTGTGCTTTTGCCACTCCCACTCTCCCCAACAACAGCAAGCATTTTTCCTCTTGGCAAGGTAAAAGATAACTTGTCTAATACCGTCTTATCATGATATCCAAATGTAAGCTGGTTACAGCTTACAGCATGATCCGTACTCAATACTGAATGAGTCCTTTCTTGTTTCAGTTCCTCTTGAGGCATGTCCACAAGCTCCAGCACACGAACTCCCCCCGTCAAGCTATTCTGCATATTAGCGACCATGAACCCTATGCTAGAGAGTGGAGTAACCAACATACTCCCCATGTTTTGTAGTATAGGAATCTGCTCAATCGATATAATATTATTCTTCCATAGAAGAAAACCTATTCCTATACTAAAAAGAACGACAAAGCTCGCTTGAACTTGACCTAACGTATTTTGCAATGTCGTTAGTTTGATTGCAGACATTTTCTTTTCTTGTAAAGTTTTGCAATCTGTTTCATATCGATCCAGCAAAATAGACTTTTCGTCATAAAAGCGTAATAACTTGGCATTGGAAAGCAAATCTGACATATTCATAACTGATTTAGCCACATGTTCTCTAGCGATTTTATATCTCACCCTAGCCGGAGCGATAAATTTGATATTGATCCATAACATAACCAAACCAAACAAAATTAGAGAAACACCACTAATCCAACTGACAAAAAAGACAGTTATTATTGAAGCTACAAGGGTAAAAACTAGCGATAAGCCAGTCTTAATTGTATTCTTGAAAACATCCGAGGAGGCATTGACATCACTGTCCAATCTTGTAAGTGTATCTCCTAAATGTTTGTTCAATATATGACTTAGTTTGGAATTTATAATACGGGTAAACGCTTTTAACCGAATGTTTTGTGTGGCAAACATAGCGTCTCTATTGCTAATTCCGTTTCCGACAGCAACAAATAGCAGTATCAGTAAATATAAAACTGCGTATAATATGATGTCAGATATAGCTTTTTGAAAAGTGCCAGTCGTTACAGCACCTAACACACGACCAAGTAGCAAGGCCATAATCATATTTTCGCAGTAGTTGGAAACGGCCACAACAATAGAACCGCTAAAATAGCTCCTTTTCCAAGGTAAAATGTAGCTAAATAATTTTTTCAACGCTTTCATTGAATTCATTATATTATTTTCGCCCCCTCCTTTAGTTCTTGGAGTTTAAGCATTTTTTTATATTGACCACCTTGTTTAACTAATTCATCATGGGTGCCGCATTGTACAATGTTCCCTTGATGAAGAACATAAATTTTGTCAGCATTTTTGATAGTAGCCAAGCGATGAGCAATCGTTAGTGTTGTTTTTCCCTGAGTCAACATACGAAGACATGCTTGAATCGATTCTTCTGAAACAGCATCCAATGCGGAAGTAGGTTCATCCAAAAGAATCAAGTCAGAATCCTTGAGCAATGCCCGCAAAATGGTAATTCTCTGCTTTTCTCCCCCGGACAGATGAATCCCATCTTCCCTCACATTCCTATCTAATCCATTCTCTCCTAATAAAGTCTCCAATCCTGCTTGCTTACATAACTCTTCTAACTTTTCATCCTTTATATTCATTTGGCTTGTTAATAGGTTATCTCGCAAAGTTCCCGGAAATATTTGGGTTTCCTGATTTACAAATGCTATATTACGCCGCATCGCTTCTTTATTCCAGTTTTCCAATGCATTTCCCATTACTTTAATACTCCCTCTATCAGGACTAACAAAACCACATATTAGTTTCAGCAACGTAGATTTTCCAGACCCGCTTGCTCCGACCAATGCAACTGTCTCACCTTCATATATTTCCAATGAAACACCATTTAATATATTTCTCTCTCCAGAGTAACCGAAATGCACATCATTCATTTTCACAATGAGAGAATCTTTTTTATTTCGTTCTATTTCATCACCGTTTTCTTCTTCAGGCAATTCTAAAAAACTATATATACGTTCACAAGCCACCTGTGCCTTCCTTAAATAAGCTACTATATCTGGAGCGCCCTGAAGCCAAGAAAAGAAACCGCTGCCTATTGCTACAAGAGAAAGCAATTCACCTTCTGTCAAGGTGCCTTTAGAAATCCTCCAAACTCCTAGAGCAATCATAACAATAAGAGGCAAAAATCCAATTGCTTTGCCTGCCGCAGCTACATATGCCAGTATCTTTTCATTTTTAATCGAAGCATCCGTTGTTTTTTGTATCGCTTGTTCATAATTATGTATAGTCTTATTCTCTAGTCGAAATGATTTTACCAAGGTAATAAAATGAAAACCTTCTTTTGCTTTCTGTTGAGATTTTGCCAATTGGTTTCTATAAACTCTTTCATTGGTACGTACTTTTTTGGTTAATAGAATACTAAATGGGAGAACAAATAAAGATATGGCTATAAACACAATTGTAATTTCACTATCTACAGACAACATAAATCCTGTTACCCCAATAAGTTGGACAAACAAAGTCGTTATCATCGAAAGACCATAGTAGGTAAAACCAGTTAGTGTGTCCAATTCTGATCCTAGATGAGAAATGATTTTTCCACTATCTTGAGATTCCAAGTAGGACATACTTAACTTTGTCGTCTTTTTACCGATAGCTAAACGTAATCTTATAAGAACTTCTTCAGACATCCGCCCTTTCGTATATGTTGATAACCCGTGAAACGGCGAAGCTAAAAAGCTAGCACTCAGCAATAGTACAAATGAGATCATGAAAGTTGCATTTTGATAAATAATATCATCTGCAACTTTTCCAATCATTTTTCTCATATAGAAATCCATAAGTAAATACACGATTGTGGCAAAAATACTTGTAAAATACCATATCCAACTCTTGAATACATCTTTCATAAGATAAAAAATATAGTTTGTCTTATTATTAAGAAAGTTCAATGACATCGCCTCTGTCCATTGTCATAAATTCATAAGTTGCAAAGGCATTTGCCTCAAAAATACGAAAACTGAGCTTTATTCCCTTTTTCGGAACAATATTTAAGAATTTCCAATTCAATTGAATATCTAATTTATCATTACTTTTTTCTTTGATTATCTTTGCAACACATAATTCAGGGATAAATACGTTTTCGCCGAGACAACTTGATTTTTGATAATCTATTACTTGCACCTTGTCATTTTCAACATTCACATATATAGATTCTAAAAAATGATCATTTGGTTCTTGGAAGAAAAACAAAATACAAAAGCCTTCTTGCTCAAGAAATCCATGTCTCTTTTTTGTATTAACAATTCGTTCTAAATCTAATTTGAGCAAGCGGATTAACAAATACTCTTCGTCCCATGATATCTCTAAAGTGCATGGATAAGTTAGAAAATCCTCTCCCCGTAAATAGTTGATAATGTTATACTCTACGGAAAGGCTTCCTGGAACGTGAGGAACATTAAGTGCAACTGTGTGTTCTGAATTACTTTTTAATAAGTCCAGAAATTCCTGATCTATCTCACCATGAACCAATTTATTAGTGTTAATGGAAGCGAAATCTTTCATCATTCTTCTAGCAAAATCCGCATTCTCCGAAATAACATTTTCAAAACTATATTCTATTGGTATGTATACGATTTCATTAAATACATCTTCAACACAATGAAGTGCAAAATTAACATCATCCAAAATTCCCCAATCAAATGCTCTCCTATATACTTTATTATAATCTATCACATCTTGCTTAATTAGAATATAAAGGGTAAGTTCATGTAACAACCCAATATTAATCGCAGGATTTCCTTTTTTATACCAAATGTACTCTCTAAAATCATTGAAATAATGTGTAGTAAAGTGCTGAAGTAAATTAATTAAAAAATCGTTAACATCTAATTTCATTATCTCTAAATCATTTAAGGTATGAATTTCAGCCCTAGCAAATAATTCATCAGGATTTATAGTGGAATAGTCACTCTCTCCAAAATCAAACCGAACCTTATGGTATGGGCACCTATGGAGTTCTATACAAATTCTCTGGCCATTAGAAAATTCCTTAACTAATGGCTCCATATGATGATTACCATAAGCAAGAAATGGATCACGGTCTACAGAAGATTCAGTTACTTTTACTCCTTCAAGTTCTAATAAGTATCCTATATCACCAAGTAATTTACAGGCAAGTTTCATATCATCTGGATGAATGTATAAATCGATATCATGGCTATGTCTACTATAAATATCCTGAAAAAGTTCATCGGCCAAAATAAAACCTTTTAATAGGATCATTCTAACACCAGCTGAGTAAAAAATACTTTGAATATTTTTAAGTTCATCAAGCAAAAGTGGATTTACATTAAGATTTTTATTCAAATAACTTTTATACATGCTGTGTATTTCTTCGTCTACATCAAAATAATTATAAAAGTTTAAAAGCCGCTTATTCTTTTTTACACTTTCCAATAAATCAATTTCATTTTTTTTACAAAAACTATAAAAACAATTACTTATATTTTCCAAATGACTCATATAGGTACCTCTTTCTTTAAGATATTTACGCAAGGTTCATGGAATAACGAAGCGTTAAGAGATAATGACAGTAACAGCTTAGAGCTTCTCCCTAATTTAGGTCTCTTTTTAAACATCCGAAACATTCGTTCATAGTATACAAAATGCTTTAGTATGACTAAAGAAAGCAGAAACTTATACATATTGATTCCATTAAAAATCTCATTAATTGTTGTGCTTATTTATAAGATTTGCTTCCAACATCTTCTCCCCTTCCCGGGGTCTATTCGAAAACAAATCCTAGATGTCTGTAATTTTTGAAATGTTGTAAGGTAATTTGACATAGAGGTAGATAATCATAGAAGAACTAGAGTTATAGTCTGATAAGTATTCGCCTTAAGTAGCGTACTTTTAGAATAGAATACTTTCCCTTTTTTTACAACTCTTATTTGTTGAGTAAGATATTACACATCAAATTTCTTCCTCACGCATATATTGCATCATTTTTCCGTTAGGATGAGGTCGAATCAAATAATTTTAAGTTTACGAATAAGCAAAAATCAAAAAAAGGCTGGTTGTGGGTAGTTTTCCTGCTATCCATTCTATAGGGTACATTTTATTGAATGCGGAAAATAGCCGAAAACCCTTATGTTTACTAGGTTTTTGGCTATTTTTGTCTTATGACAGATTTATCATAAGACTATTGCTATAGCTAAAGAGTATTACGAAAAGTATTTATCTAATTCTACTGTATGCAACCATTTATCATCTTTGTAGACACGCATACAACCTGATGAAATTTCATCTATCAGCGCCACTTTACCATTGATTCTACCAAATTCTAATTTTATATCATAGAGGGTCAATCCTTTGGCAATCAAATCTTCACGGATTAAGGTAGTTATCTGTTTGGTAAGGGTTCGCACATCTTCGTATTCAGATTTACTCATAATACCTAACATATCAAGAGTATCTGAAGTAACCATAGGGTCTCCGCCCGCGTCATCTTTAAGACTAGCTTCAATTAAGAAATCTAAGTCCTTTCCTTCTGCACAATAATCACCATATCGACGTATGAAGCTACCTGTGGCCTTGAGCCTACAGATTATTTCTAATCCTTTACCGAAAAAGGTAGCTGGACTAACCGTCATAGTTGCTGCACCCAAATCACTATCGATATAATGCGTTAAAATACCAGCGGACTTTATTTTTTCAAAATAATATTTTGTTATATTCAAAGATGCCAGACCTAACCCATCAATAATTGCACCGACCTTGTTTCCGCCTGGGTCGAGCTGCCCGTCCTCGTCAACAGTTGCGTTATCTTTGAATTGTAGCAGTATGTTACCATTTTCCAAAGTGTAAACATCTTTAGTTTTTCCTTTTACTAACAATTTCATTTAATTATCCTCCTCTATATAATGTAATTAGAGCTACTTGACACATTTGCATGTGCTACAAAAATTTAGTTCATATTCTAAACTACATTCAGTCTGATTTCTTATTTCCAATCTTGACTTATTTGTTTGAAGATTCGTTTCCTATTAACAGATTTATACGTAAATTCTATAGGCACAATGGTAAAAAAATGAAATTATCTATTAACTTTTTAATAGCTAAACATGATTTATTTTCTTAATCGTATACTTTTTTTAGCGATTTTACAATAACACTATTATAATTGTTATCACAATACTAAACACCCATCTAACGCATTTTCAACCCAACGGTTACATTACTACTTCTAAACCGTTTTCATTGCTACTATTATTAGTCTAGATCCAACACCATTAATGCCTTTTCAACAATATTTTGATGTATACTCGAAATATCATTATTACCATTAAATATATAAACATTTTTTTCATTATTCAGCAAGTCTGAGTATCTTTTATATACGAGTTCATGAAATTTAAGACTCTTTTTTTCAATACGATCTTGAGTACCCTGATTTGATAATCTTCTTTTACATTCGTCAGGTAAAGTGTTCATATAAAATACAAAGTTTGGCGTTCTTTCTTCGCAGATATTTCCTCGTATGTAATTAATTAACTCTATATCCTTATCATTAATCCCCTGCATCGCAAGAATCGATAGGAACAATCTGTCAACTAGTATAACATCATATTTATTTTCATCTAATACAATTTCTTCAAAGAATGCTTGCCTTGTTGCGCATAAAATTAAAATTTCAGTTTTATTACCTAAAGTATTATTTATAAAAATATCTCTTAATAATTTTCCAGCCTGACTATCAAAAATATGTTTATACAAGGTTTTTACTCCATTTTTATTTAAGTAATCTTTCAACATTTTGGCCTGTGTCGTTTTACCACTACCGTCAATCCCTTCGAAAACTATCCATATAGGTTTCTTCATTATATATAACCACCTTATATATTCTTTTTACAAATCCTAATGAACAACTATATCGAATGTGTATCCCACTATATCTGGCAGAAAAAACTAACAGAATTAGATACACAATGCAGATTAGATTGCAAATGTATACCATAATCAATTTACAAGCTTAATAAGACATTCATTATAGATTTGTTCTGTCTGAATTACAATGTTTTTTGGAATTTTATCAAATTGGAATTTATCATTTATTTTATTATTTAAAAGCCAATCACGTATCAATTGTTTATCATATGATTTTGGAGAAATTCCAATTTCGTAATCAGAAATGTCCCAAAATCTACTTGAATCTGGAGTAAATATTTCATCAGCTAAAACTAATTGTTTTTGTCTATTTAGTCCAAACTCTAACTTCGTGTCCGCTATAATCAGTCCTTTTGACAAGGCATATTTACTACACTCCTCATATAAATTTAAACAAACTTCAATGATTTGTTTTGTCAACTCAATACCTATATGAGATTCAACGAATTTAATATCAACATTTTCATCATGCCCACCACATTTTGTAGTGGGAGTAATAATCGGAACTTTAAGCTTTTGTGCTAATTTATAATCACCTGATAAAATATTACCACAAAGTCCATCTCCTTTTTTATAGGCTTTCCACATTCTGCCAAACATATATCCACGTACAATAAATTCAAAAGGTAGAATATCCAACTTTTCAACGATTATTGACCTGTCTTTAAATGATTCATTTTGAAAAAAATCCGGCATATTTTCAATCTTGTCATCGACTAGATGATTAATAACAATATTTTTTGTTTTATTAAACCAAAAATTAGATATAGTGTTTAATATTTTACCTTTATTTTTAATTTGAATGGGTAGCAGGCTACCACATGCAGATATTCTATCTGTTTTTACAATAACAAAATGTTCAGACGAAATATCATAAATTTCATGTACATTTCCTATGTGTATAGGTTTCATAAATGCATCCTTCCTTTCGCTATTTTACTCTTATTATATTTCATTTTTTTTATACTCATCTCTATGGGTTGCTTAAAGACTTTTCTTGTTTATATCCGGTTTTTACAATCTGATATAAACAAGAAGCAAATAATCACATTAAAAGTAAATTTTCTTCAAGCCACCGTGCAACACCGTCATTATCGCAATCACTGCAAATAAACTTTGAAGCAGACTTACATTCATCTATTGCATTACTCATCGCCACACCTATTCCACATCCTTGCAACATTTTAATGTCATTATAATTGTCGCCAAAAGCAATTACTTCAGATAAAAGTATGTTAAAATATTTTGCTATCATTTTTATGCCATCAAGCTTTGTTGCATCCTTTGGGTTGATATCATACAAATCACTTTCGTTGTGTCTTATAAACGAAAATTCTGGATATCGCGCAGATATTGATTTCATAAATAAATCATCGTTCGTACGACATGAACAATGCAAGAGTTTATCATCTAATGGGTACTGAAAATCAACGCAGATTCGTCCTTCTTCTTGGATATTTGCATAACGTTTATTTATTGATCGTGCCGACACACTTTTAATAGATTTGTGTGCCGCAAGCTCTACAAGTAACTTTGAACCTTGCGGTTCAGGTAAATAATTGCTTTGCAGCAACTACATACCCGCAAATACCAAACACCCTCCAGTAACAATATCAGCATCCGGATTTAACACATCTCGAAATCTTTGTGAGCTTTCATAGCTACGTGCTGTAGCAAAAGCAATAAGCACATTACTCTCGCGGATACGACGAAATACATCAACAGTATAATCACTAATAGATTTATCGCGCCTCAACAAGGTATCGTCAAGGTCGGTAACAATTAGTTTAATTGTGTTCATTAATACCCCCCAAAATTTAAATCTACAACACCATTACAAAAATCAGCGTATATGATCTGTTATTGAGTAATTATTCTTAATTAATGTTGGCATCCCTAGATTAATATAGTTATGATAGTTTGCAAATGTAGCCTTTAATAAATCGGAATCATCAAGCGCACTCTTTGCTATCTGTCCAACATCACTTCCGGGAATTTTTCTCATGAACTCTAGCCCCTCAAACATCTCTTCATAATCTTTTGTAAAATCAAGGATTCCTTCATGTATCCACTTATTAACACTTAAATTATTATACTCGACTTCACCATGCTCAAAAATGATTGATCCATTTTTATCCTTATCTAGCTTGACAATAGAAGGATCTGGAGAAGCAGAAAATAATTCAAAAAATAGTGGTGAAAATTTGTATTTTGAAATATCATACATCAAATTTGTATTATTATTAGGCGAGAACATATATGTTGAAATATCATTATTCATTAGATGCGGAGGACAAGCTTGCATAAAGCGTGGCATTATACCGGCCATTAATGGAAGCACTTTACAGCCAGGAACCCATTCATTCTCAATTGCGTGTTTAAGCACCATCAGGTTCGATCCGCTGTACCCTGTATCCACTATAGCAATATTTCTATATTCCCCAATCAGATTTTTAAAATAAGATTTTGCTGCCTGCCGCTCATTTGACAAACCTGAAATAATTTCATCTATATTGTCGATTGCGAATTTAATAAATCTGTCAAAATTATTGATGTTATCTGTTTGTGTTCCTATTTTCATATTGTAATTCAACGAATATTTATGTAATTTATATTCCTCTATTTCCTCAATTCCAAGATACTTAAGCATATCGTATACTGTAGTAACAAAATTTTTCTTTCTTCTGGAGTACAAAATATTACTGATAAAGTAAAAGGGGAATAAATGCGCACATGATCTTGCTGCAACGCTGCGGGACCACATAGCATATTCAACAGGAAAACCTTTGTATAAAGATTTAAAAACCTCGATAAGTGAATACCCATCACGTGCAAGAAAAAGTACTTTATCAATATTTCTAAACTTACATATATCAAAAATCCAACTTGCATAACCTATACAGTACATGCCTCCATAATAATATCCGTAGTTGTAACCCAGGTTGTTATTATTATTTTCTTCAAGTCTTTGCTTCCTCTTGATTATGCCGTTATAAGCGGATCCTATCAATGGTGACATGCCATTATTACTTTGGTTCATTATTGGCATGGTGTACATCAATTCACTTGAATCGTCATAACATATGCAGGATTCGCCAAATAAACCAGTTCCAATCTCGCGGTTTTCTTTCCTGCAAATATAAATGGTGCTTTTCTTATTAACAGTGGTTGAAGCGCTTACTTTTTGTGTGTTTAAATTCAATATTTCTAAATTACTCGAAGTTATTCCCAGTTCTTTAATTAACTTTAATAGCCAAGAATCGGGATATATTGTATCGTTAATTATAACTTTCTTCACGCTGTCAGGTATGGTTTCATTAATGATATATCTAACTTCATTGTTAATATATATGAACCTTTCTAGTAAATCCATCTCTTTAAGAGCAGACTCATTTGGCTTTAGATTGATATACTTACTCATTTCCTTATAAACATCATATATATCAAATACCTTGTTAATATTCTTCAAATTATCCTGGGAATTTCTCCGTATTTTCGAAAAATCAGGGTCATCATAATAAATTGAAACTAACATGTAGAATTCGATTGAATCTTCAAAAATATTATACATTAGCAAGTTAAATGAATCAAAAATTACTGTTTCACTTTTATAAAACATCTCAGTGGAAATCTTATTTTCAAAACAAAATCGATTATACATTTCTAACCACCTCCCAGTATATTATCGTAATTTCCTATTTTTTCGTATATGCAAGTGATTTTTTGCATATTATCTTATACTTTCCATAAATGAAATAGTTTTTGAAAGGCCATCATCGGAAAATATATCTGCATTTAAGTAATATACAATATTATTTGAACATAGACTGTTCAGCATCTTACTTATTTTATTCATCTGTTCACCAAACTTAAATGGGTCTAAACCAAAGTAATCCACAAAATCTTCTTTCATTTCCCAATTACTAATTGATTCAGTAAACCACTGTAGGTTAGACAAAGCATAATTAGTAGGAATTTTTTTGATTATAGTTTTGCCATCTGTTCTATAATTCACCCAAAAAATCCCTCCGATAGGCATCCATTCATTACAAACATTTTTTTCTTGCAAATGATTCATCGGGACATATATATCTTGACCGTTATCTCTAACACGTACGTTAGATTTTATACCATAAACAAAGTTATCATTGATAAGTAAATGTGTATTTGCCATAAAGGAAGCCCCGTTTTTGCACAATGCGTTTATAATTTCAGTTTTCCCACTACCACCGCGTCCTAAAAACAAAAATGATTTCCCTTTATAAGAAATGGCTCCACCTTTAATATGAAGCATATCCTTTTTAATTGCATGTAATGTAAGCACATACTTTATCACGTAGCACCATATAATTTTCCCAGGGTCATGATGAGAAATGGCAATATTATTTTCATCAATATATTTCAGATTAGCAGGCAAACCAAAATGATGCCCCCTATATAAGCCTTGTCGCATAGCATTTTCACGGTATGTTTTAGGATTATTAAATATACTATCATTTTCACGACAAATATAAACATTTACGATTGGTTTAGCTGGATCCCGTGTTTCACAAGTATATACCATTTTTGCATCCCATTTTGAATGCGAATGTATTTTTAGAATAATTATCCCTAAATCACACCACACCACGTTATTGAACTCATTAATCTTCATTTCTTTCCCCCTAAATAAAACGTCCTAAATTTTTATGCAATTAACCTTTTAATATGGTCTAACCTGAAATATATATACAATTCCATCTTTTATTCCCCATTCAATTTCTACTCGACCAGAAAATAAAGATTCTAAGTTAATAGCAGTTTTTGATAACGAATATATTAATTTAAATAGAGAATCGTTAATAATTGACGGATAAACAGCATAATTCTCTTTACTATTTATGATATCTACTTTTTTAATGTACGAAATTAAAGGAGTAATATCACCTTGCATTAAATAGCATAAATCACCAAAAGTATACTCAATTAGCATATAGTCGTAACCATTATACGGTGTAGATGTTAACATTACACCAGAAATATCCGCCGAAATCATTTCTTGTACTATTACAGACATGCCGCCTTTTTTAATATCGGCATATTGATCCATCGAAACGGAATTTTCAGAATCATAAACTAACTTAATAAGTTCAAATATTTTATCAGAATCTTTGGCATCTACATTTACATAACTTTCAAATAAACCGGCAAAAGAAGCATTGTTACTATCTTCGTTCTCATGTGAAGATCGTATCACAATTTGCTTACACGATAGAGATCGAATCTTTTGCATAATATTTTTTTGAATATTAATGTCATTGATATTTTTTAACGCAAATTCTGTTAACACAAACCCTTTTGCAATTTTTGTAATTTGATTAATTTTAATTAAATTTGCCGCTTTATTACCTACTTCTGTTTTAAGATAATCAACTTCATCATTCAAATCAATAAAAGTTTCAGGATCTTCTGATTTTAAATAATTAATATCTTCCACTTTTTTTATTATTCCACATTCAAAATCAACTTCAATGTAATCATTCGTTTGCAAAGAATTCATTAAACCATTCACACTAATAATTCCGTTTATTCCTAGCTCACGGCATAATACAGAAGCATGTGAAGTATAGCCTCCATACTGAGTTATTAGTACACCAAATCCTTTTAGTTTTGGTACTAGAAACGGTCTAAGTACATTTGTTATTACAGCAACATTTTCTTTGGAGCCAACAGTGTCTATAAATTCATTAAAGTCATTCAGACCTGTCTCATTTTGTTCAAGTTTCTTAACTTTATATCTTTTACACCCAGTGCCAATTAAGACATCTCCAGTCAACTCATTCTTTTTAAAATCATTTTCAATCTTTACGTATAAAGGAATATCATAAGAAAAATTAATATCATTCTCTTTTAATTCAAATACTACCTGCTGTTTTCTCTTTGAAATCTCAGATTCTGAAATTCTATTTTCAGTACAAATAAAATCACGTATTTCATCTATTCTCATATAGTCAAATTGATTCTTTCCAATTCTTCTTATAAGGTTATTTAAAAAATTGCTTCTATTAGTTATCTTAAACTTTTCCCATTCTTCCCTCATTAAAATTTTTAAATACGAAAGTTCGCTTGTCCGCCTAATTAACAACCTTGTTTTGGTGCTAAGTTTTAATACATCAGCTGTCATCTCGCTCCATCTTTCTGAATTGCTGTATCTAAAACGCAAGTTATCTAAAAATGCTTTATCCAATCTTACACTGTCTGCAGTTTGCTGTAGAACGTTGTTTTTAACTTCTTCTGCGGTTATTCCATTGGGATTCCCAGATGATGTAGTTGTTGATTTATATTTCTCAACATAGTCCGATATATCTTGGTCTATTACTTCATTGTTTAAATATTTCTCGGAGATACTCAACATATCTACTGCTTGTCTATGAGTCAAAAGTTCATTATTATTTGTAGCAAATAAAGAGTCTTTGATTTGTTTTGATGCAAAATTTAATTCTTTAGGAATTTTGGAATCGACCAATTCATAAATATCATGATAAAAAGTATCAGCTATAACAGAATTATAGTACGCAATATATTCACATAATAAATTACAATACAAATTAAACTTATCAATTAATGTCAATTTATCATATGACTTATCTACATTCTTCATTTTTTTTAAAATATTATGTATTTCTAAAACACAATAATTGTATTTATTGTCATCTAATAAAAATTCTTCGATACATTTCCTATTATAACGTATATTTTCTTTATCTAAATGAGCTTTGTAATATCTATTATGTCCTATTGATAGATAATAATTAATATCAAGGTTTGCCATAGAACCACGATATTTCTGTAATGCTTTTATATTGCTTTCTTCTATCATCAAAGCCCAACTACCTTCATCTTGTAGTTCAAGTTCTCTTATTATCATAAATAAACCCCTCTTATTAAAAAATTTATTCTTAATTTTGTTCTTCTAAAGGCTATGTTCATTTTTACGAAAATTGATATCTTTTATAATAGTTTAACCATTTAATTTATATTGCAGCTTGCAATGTATCCCCTTTCAAAATTTTTTTTTTGCAACTTCGCCGTGGTTATGGTGTTCATCTCTGAAATGATTGTTAGCCGGTGTCTTATAATCTAATGTCTGACGGGGTCTTCTCCAGTTGGAATACTACATATATTGTTTGGTCATTTGCTTCAATTCTCGCACTGATTCAGGATATAGTAGATAAAGCATTTCCCACTTGTGGTTTCGAAAGAGACATTTGGTCTTAGCATTATCCTTCGCTCGTCCTGCACTGTCCATACTGATTTTAATAGATTCGTAACCTTTAATGCAGGAAATATAGTCTCTTGATGTAAATTGGCTAGCTTGATCACTATTGATTATTTACGGCTTTCCATGAGCTTTAATCGCCCCCCTTAACGAAACGGATAAAATCCGTCTTCATGGTATTAGTTAAGGCCCACCCTACAACAAAACGAGAAAACCTATCGATAATAATTAATTTTTTGATTTATGTGTCCAACTCTATAGATACATTATAGTTTATTACATTATTATGTCGATGTAAATCAAAAGAATCGACAACCCGGAGATTACACCATAATTGGCCCCTTTGTCCATAACGAAGCCAATAATTTTATAATTTCCTTTTTTTTTACAATTACCATTTATTATTTTCAAATGGAATTTTCAACATTACAATAAAAGATATGAATGTCAAGTGAATTTAAGGTGTTTTTATCAGATTTCCTTCGCTTTCATTTGCCTAGAAACCCACCTTTTATATTATCCCCTCATCGCGATAGTATGTATTTTGCACAAATTACCATTAAATATTATCTGAAAAAGTTTATTTTACAGGACTTCTTCACGTTTTTTATGCCAACATGCTTACTGCTCTTATATTGTTTCTTATTTTTTTATTAGAAACATATCTGGTTTTCGAAATACCCAACTACTTTGCATTCTAAATCTTTATAGTAATTACCATTGTTCAATACGTATGCTTGTAACAAAATAGGAGTGTTAGCTTCAAAAGCCTTGTGCAGTGCTTTAGAAATGTCTTCTTCGCTCATTTCTTCCTTTGCTTCTACTTCCATTGATTGATTACTTATCTCTTCCCTTTTTAACGCCTCCGAATGGTCTGACAACATCATTCCAATCCATTTAACAATGCCCCTATCTTTGTACCAAAGTTGATCAGGTGTAACTCTCAAAATAGATGGACTCATTTCTTTTCATCCTCTCCGGCTCTATCACCGCCAACTAACTTTGCACGACCCCTTGCCATTCCCCCATCAAGTAGACTTGAGGTTTGTAATATTGACGTGTACCCATATTTACGCCTCACAAAGTCTACTGCTTTATCCAGTTCCTCATTTTCGATAGTGACTTCTACTGGTTCAAAGAGGCTTAGCTGTAACGGTTTTTTAGGTTGTAATTTTCCAAACGTAACATTAATAACCCTAACTGGTGCACACTCATAATATTTATTAAATATAAAAAGCATATAACTTTTTAACTTTTTAGATGAATCCGTTGGTTCAATCCGTATTTGTCGATTAAACCCGGTTTTTACAACATCTCGAGAATATCCAATTGACAGCTTTATTACGCCAGTCATTAGGTGATGCTTCCTTAATTGTGCTACATTCTCGCCTGTCATTTCTCGAATAACAATCTCTACTTTGTGCTTTTCATTATAATCTCTGTTCAATATTTGATTTCTACTAAAACTGGTCGATTTTGGTGTATATGTATCAGATAATAAAGTTCTATCAATTCCGTGTGCAAAAAAAAGTAGGTCACCAATCACACCAAATCGAGCTTTTAGCTTACTAAGGTCATATTGAGTCAGCTCACGAATTGTATGAATGCCTATGCGATTTAGACTGGCTTCTGTTTTTTCTCCTATCCCCCAAAATTCGGATAATGGTGATATTCTCCAAACTGTTTGTGGAATGGTTTCATATCTCCATTCCGCTATAAAACCATGACGTTCGTCATGGTTTGCCTGATGATCAAGTGCCAGTTTAGCAAGGAGAGGGTTATCTCCAACACCTACTGTTAAGACTAATCCCAAGTCATTTCAAACATCATTTTGTATTTTCCTAGCTATATCATAAGTAGAGCCAAATTAGGAATGATATTTAGTCACATCAAGAAATGACTCGTCGATCGAATAAACGAGTAAATCTTCTTCAGCTACATACCGTTTAAAAGTACGCAAAATATCTAAATTTCTTTCTAAATACAGAGCCATTCTAGGTTCCACAATCTCAATATTCGCTTTTTTAGGTATTTCGTAAATCCTTGTTCCAGTCTTCACGCCATATTCTTTTTTTTACAAGCGGTGAAGAGGCAAGTACTAATCCTCCATTATTATCAGGTTTTGAAACCACTGCAATTCTTGCTTCTAAAGGGTTTTGTTTCCTTTCAACCGCCTCAACAGAAGCAAAAAGGGATTTAGCATCAATGCACAAAATATCTCTGCGTGGTTCATCACTATAATCCATCATGATCGTATCCATCATCGTACTCACCTCTAATAAGAATACGCGTTCTCTATCACAATTATAAGAACTTGCATTCCCTAAGTCAAGATATACTTAGCTTAGACTACTATGTGAATTTTGGAAAATAAAAATATAATTTGTAGATAAGAAACAGCCCGAAATTAAAAAAGTTTAATTTCCAGACTGTTTCATTTAATAGCATGAACAATATTTATTAAAAATTAAAACGATGTGAGTATGATTTGATAATGAAAGGATGGGGTTAATGTGCACGCCTAGGATATTGACTTCATTTCAATACCCTCAATCTTTAATGATTAAATCCGCTTTTTTTCAGTCCATCTTTTTACAAAAGTCAGTTCTAGTGAGGATATACTATAAAGTCTTCTTTTCTAACCCAAAAGTCTCAACGTGTTCTTTATGAAATACCTTTAATAAATTTTTAGTATCCTCTACAGTGTTTACATTGTGTCTATATACATAACTAGAAACTGCATTTAAAAACCAATACAGCAATAGGCCCTGATTAACGTTTCTTCCATATAAAATAATTTCCCTGGAAACATCGAAATTCATCTTGTATTTATCATAAAGTTGTTCCATATATTTATATTCATAGTTCGTAAAAGGTTTTTCTATTGGTGAAGAGGATTTTGATTCCGTTGCTGGTGGCTGGGGCGTTGATATTGTCTTTTCATAGGATTGTCGACTTTTATGCCTATTCTTAGCAAATGTCATAGCTTCTTCTGCTGTTTTCAAATTAGCATCTGACCAATGGGAAGCAATCTTTTGTAAATATGGCCTAGATAGCTTCATATTGTCTTTTAAAAATACATAATGTACCAACACATTCATTACTGGTGTTGGCAGTCCTTCGGAGTTCATAACATCAGAAATAATTTTCAACTCCCGTTCGCAGGCTCTCCCATCTTCTGACAGCGCTTCTAGTAATTCTTTCGGTGTTATTCCCTCTAAGTTTTTTATAAATTGCTCTTCTTTCGACAAGGTAATCACCTCATTAGACTATTCTTATCAGATATTATAACAGAAGTAAGCTTTTCCTTTCTGGCAATTGGATGCGGAGGTGACCGCCATCCCGTTGCTTTTTTTATTTTTTGATATAGTATAAATGAAATTAGTAAATCAGCAATAATTATGTCTTAAATATTGTTGATTCGCATTCATATTTACATCTCATAACCTAAAAAAATCCGTAACCGCAAAGAATAGTGTGATTATCGCTGGATTGTTTGCTTCCAGGATTAATGGTAGAGCTAATAAAGCGTCCTAGAAAAAGACCACTAACTGCAATAACTATACTTAGATAGGTTCCTGCTTGTAATGTTAATAAATTTGACGGAATCATAAACATTATCCCTATCTAAAATGCAATCAAAATAATAAGTGCCCTCCATACTAACTTTCATCTATAATACTGGGCCTGTGCATTCCATAATTGATAATATTTTCCGCCTATATCTTGTAGTAACATTTCGTGACTTCCAGTTTGAATGATTTTACCGTTATCAAACACATTAATCGTGTCACAGAATTTACATGAAGAAAGTCTGTGAGAAATGTAGATCGCTGCCTTTTTATCAATTAACTCATTAAATCGAGTATAAATATCAAACTCAGCAACCGGATCCAAAGATGCCGTCGGTTCATCAAGTATAATAAATGGAGAATCTTTATAATACGCACGAGCTATGGCCAATTTTTGTTCCTCTCCGCCTGAAAGATCGACACCATCTCCATCAACATATTTATAAATATGTTGTTTTAATTTTAATGGCAGCTTTCGTACAGACACATCAATCCCGGCAACTTTTATCGATTGCCAAGCTTTTTCCTCATCATACTCTCGAGAGGTTGCAATATTTTCTCCGATTGGTAAGGCAAGTAGTTTGAAATCTTGAAAAACTAAAGAGAATAATTTTAAATATTCCTCATGATCATACTCTCTAATATCTTTTCCATTTAAAGTGATATAGCCTTCATCTGGTTGATACAAACCACAAAGTAACTTGATCATGGTGGTTTTCCCAGAACCATTCATTCCGACAACTGCAATCCGACGATTCGAAGACAATTTCATCGAGACATTCTTAACGGCATATTCCTCACTATTTGGATACCGAAAGCTGACATTGTGAAAGGCCACCACCCAATTTTCATTGTTTTTTTCTGGAATTTGTTTCCCTGTATGTTGTTTAGAAGGAGCATCAATAAATTCAAAAAACGATCTTAAATAGTTGTTGTTACTTTTGACTTGAGATAGTGCAACAAATAATTGATTGATAGTAGATATAATGATTGTGATAGAAGCATAACTTTTTGTTACATCACCTAAGCTAATATACCCAGCAAGAGCCCGGAGACCAACATAGATATAAGCGTATCCTCCAACAAGTGTTGAAATGAGTACATTCATCCCAAAATACTTTTGGTAAAGGCTGTATCTCCCATTTAAAACGTTCATCCATGGTAAGCGCCCCTTTGAAATCACTTCATCAATGATTAATTTTCTCTGATTAAATATGTGGATGTCTTTCCCCGCCTGATCATCTTCCATATAATGATAATGATAGTAATCCAAATATTTATTTGTTGAGCTGTTTTGTGCCAAGTTATATTCTTTCTCACTTACTTTTTTTGAATTTATGGCAGAAAAGACCACACTGCTTACGATCACCGCTAATGTCAATAAGAGAAATAAAATAGAAGTCCCGCTAAAACCAGCATTCATCGTATCTAGAGAAGAGACAAATAATATCACTAAAGCAATGATGAGAGAGAGAAGATTTTTTACAATGTCACATACTAATCTTATAACTGCAGCCATGCCTCCGCCTGTTATAAACATAATTTCAACGATTTTTGCATGCAATTCCGTGTATTTTGGATCTTCTTGCATCGCATAATCCATTGAATATCTTTTGTTATTTAGATAGTTTTTTACGTTTGGCACAAACATTGTATTGAGCACGTTTATTTTTTTCGTTAAAAGTAAATTGATCACAGTAAAAAGAGCGGTCCCGCCCACAGAGATTAATACATATAGAAGCAATACATTAAGATTTTTCTCTCCAACCAGTTCATCGATAATAAGAGCGGATATGTAAATAGCGATAAAGGGAACCGTCGCCTCCAGGACAGATTTTATCACACTGAATTCCAAATTTTTCGGAGATAATTCCTTCACGATACGGCAGGCACGGGTCATGACATGGAATTCATCAACGACCTTTTTGATATGGGTTTTTATGGTCATATTAAGCTTCCCCCACTGTTTTCTTTATAGTAATAGCTTTGAACATCAAAAATTTCTTTATATATCCCTCCACGTGCCATGAGTTCATCGTGTGATCCTGTTTCACATATGTTTCCATTTTCGATATAAATGATTCTGTCACAAAAACGTGTGGATGAAAGCCGATGTGAAATAAATATTGATGTTTTGTTTTTTGTCAGTTCATTATATTTTTGATACATCAAGTCTTCGGCAATCGGATCCAGAGCGGCGGTTGGCTCATCTAGAATAATGAGTGGTGCGTCTTTATAAAGTGCTCGCGACAGCATTAATTTTTGTACTTCGCCCCCAGACAAATGAACGCCATTTTCCGTTATATTCGGAAGAAGGTTGGTATGATAGCCATTAGGTAATTGCTCGATTTTTTCACTTAATCCCGCCTGACGAATTACGTTGCTCAACTTCTCTTCATCAAACTCTGATTCCTGGCAAAATGTAATATTTTGTGCAATGCTCATTGGTAACAAACTCACATTTTGAAACACAGCCGTAATCAGCGAATAATATTCATCTCGGTTATACTCCGTAATATCCGTTCCATTCATAAGAATACGACCACTTACTGGTTGCAAAAGGCCGCAAATAAGTTTAATCAGGGTTGTCTTCCCTGCCCCGTTCGCCCCAACAATAGCAAGCTTTTCCCCTGCATGAATCTTTAGATTCATTTTATCGATAATGACCTGATCGCTTCCCTCATAACTAAAACTGACATTTTCAAGAACAAGTTCAACTGGCTGGTCATATGCAGGTAAGCTTGCCCCGTTCTCTCTATTGAATTTATCTTTTGTGTCGAGCAAATAACGATAATCATCAACCGAAAAATTCGCATTGGTTAGATTTTTAAAGCGCTCAACAATTTCCTCCAACCATTGCGCAAATCCAGTAATAGCACCAAAGAAGAGAATAAAATCACCGATTGTCATATCAGTCGTGAGCATTTTCCAAATTAAGAAGATATATCCTCCACCATTTCTAATCAAAAACAGAAGCACTTCAAATAATCCTTGCATCAAGTGCTTTGTTTGTACCTTATTTTCTAAATGTTCCTTCTCGCCCATATACGAATGAACTGTCCGATTAATCCAATTTTTCATCTGATAAACACGAATATCTTTGGCGAAAGCAAGACTATTTATTTCTTGAAGCATATAGTAAATTTTATTATCAATGGTCGCTCGCTTATCTTTGATTCGATGTTCCATTCTCTGGATAAGAAAAGAAATATAAGCATCTGCCAGATAACTTATTAGCAAGATCACGATTACAATTGGATGTAAGAGCAGGATAATAGCACTGAAAGAAATCAAGCCAAAGAGACTTTTTACTAAATACGTACTATTTGGATAAAAAGAGGCCATGTTCACCAAAATATTTCTACTTGTTGCGTTATGTCCCTTTTCAATTTTTATTTTGCCTGCTGGTGATGACGAGAGGGCATAGTCCATATCAAGAATTTTCCAATCCTTTTCAATGTAAAAGTGCATGTTTAATATTTTTACAGTACTTTTCAAGACCCCTTGTTCTGAATAATGACTAAAATACTTTAAAACCATGAGTCCAATGGTTATTGTGCCAATAGTAACTATAAAAGCAGATGGTGAAACAGAGCGATTGATCGAATCCAGCACAACCTTTGGCAACCATATTGCAATTAAAGAAACAATCAAATCGAAAATAATATAAATAATCGGAAATAATAACGCTTTCTTTTCGAAATTCCATTGTTTCCAAAGCATAAATTTCATATTATTAAAAAATCCATGTGAGATCTTATTATTCGTATTGTTCATTCTATATACTCCTTTACAAAATTACGGCCAGATTGGTACTTGTATCTCTGTATGTATGTTTTAATCGCTTCTCTCCTGAATAATCTCACTAAATAAATCTTGACCATAACTTGTTGGAAGAGGTTCACCTAAAGTAAGCTTAAATGATCGCTTTCCAGAATGAAGCCGTTCAGGTAATAATAAGAGAGCGTTCTCGAAGCCTCTTTCGTACATCCATCTTGATAACTCATAAAAGTGGGTGACAATAAAAACCTTAAGCTCTAATTCATAAAAAACAGCAAGCATATCCCTAGCTATGACAGAACCCTCTCTTTCTGTAGTAGAGGCAAAGGGTTCATTCATGAGAAGGAGAGAGCTAGGAGTAAGTTCGTCCACAATGTGATCTAGTCTTGATAGCTCCTCATCCAACTTACCGCTATTTAACTTATCATCCTCTTCCCGAGTAAAATAAGTAAATATTCGATCACATAAGTTAGCTTGAAAAAAGGTGGCAGGGACGAATAGACCGCATTGCATCATTAGTTGTGCCAAACCAATGCTTCGCAAAAAAGTCGATTTTCCACCTTGATTCTTTCCTGTAATCATAAATAAAGTCATCTCGTCTGCCTGTAGATCATTGGTAATCGGTTGTTGTCCCAAACTAATGGCTAAACTAGGATCATACAACTCTTTAAAAGTTAAGGCTCTCACGTTTGCATTAAGTGGCACTGGAAAAGATAGCTGACATCCCTTCTTAGTAAGTTCCTCGTGTAAATACACACAACTCACATAGAAACTGCTCTCAAAGCGTAATACATCAATGAATTTTAAAGTGTGATCAAGAAAACGTTTGATAATAACGAAGATATTATTAAAGATTTTTTCTCTCATTTCATTTAAATTATATGCAAAACTAGGCAAATTGGATGATCTTATCTTTTTCTTAGTTGTAAAAGTTGGAGTTCTCGCATCCAACTCTTTAAGCAGATAATCTGTTCCCTTGAGTCCCTCTCCAATTCTTGCACCAATTCTCAGTTGGCTCGTTTTAAGTGTCTGTTGAAGCAGATTAAAATGTGTGTCAGCCTCTGTTAGAAACGAATCAGGATATGCTTTATCCATTTGCTCAAATAAAGTAATAAGTGCTTTTGAGTGATATGCTTGTTTATTGGTTTTATTCAAATTCCGCAGTTCTCGCAATTTAGGTAAAATAAACGCTAATAAAGTCACTACTGTTGTCATCTTTTCCCAAAAAGCTATACCAGGGGAAATATTTGGTTTCATGACATAACGATAATCCTTGGATTCTTCTACAATTTCTGAAGCTATGCTATATATTTTTTTGATGAGCAGAGGATTGTTTATACTATCCTTTAAGATGTACTGCCTATATAGGAGAACATCACGATTTGTTTCACTATGTAAGATCATTTTCTTTGTCGTTTGATAAAGAAATGGATCGCCCTGGGACATGGTTTGTAGAAGTGGATCTATGTTCAAATCTTGCATTAATTCTTGGTCATCTAACTCAGGGTTTGGAATAAACTCTTGAGATTCATAGAGCAGCATCGGTCTCATCTGAGGATTCTCTCCTTTATTCTTGACGGTGTAAGGTCATATTTCTCGACAATACTTGCGGCATACACCAAACCATCCGCAGGTCTTCTCCTGATTCTATACGTCCTTTTTGAGGCAGCTTCTGGATCAACCGTTGATACTAAACTGACCGTATTCTCAAAAGCATTAGCTAATTCGAAAAGGTGGGTAACATATAAACAAAGAGTACCTTGATGCAATAGTCTTTGTAATAGCTTCCTTCCCATATCATACCCATCGCTTGTAGCTGTTGTGGAAAAAAGCTCGTTAAATAGTATAACACTCTCTCCAGTAGCCTGTTTTAATATTGTGCTCAGTCTAAGGAGTTCATCCTGTAATTGTCCCGTATTTGTACCAAATTGTTCTTCTGAGCCAAAATGAGTAAAAAGCTGGTCGAAAAAATAGAGGTCCGCATCTTTACATGGAACTGGGCAACCAATTGCACTCAAGTAAAAAATTTGTCCAAGTGATCTGACAAAGGTCGTTTTACCGCCCTGGTTCGGTCCGGTTAATACACAAATTTTCTCATTTTCATTAACAGAAAAATCATTGCAAATAATTCTTGTTCCTGACTGTAAATGAGAGGCGGCCAAAGAAAGATCGTATCCCGAAACAATGTGCACGTCTTTGCTCTCAGAGATTACGGGGTAACAATAGTCTAGACCTATATCTTTGAAGGACTGAAAGTATTCCAAACAAGCAATATAAAATTGAATTTCTTGCTCAAATGTCAAAATAGCTTCATTCATGAAGGTTAGATAGTTTCCATAAAATTCTTTAAGCTTAAGGAAAGGGGTTGGATGTTGTTTTCTAATAATTGTTAAAATATCTCTTTCTATCTCTGAAAATTGTAATCCGGCAAACAGGCGAATACTATAGTCCTCCGTTTCATCGTGCTCTTGTTGAAAGGTCTTACTTAATGATTGACAGTAGTCCATTTCATCATCCTGCAGGTAAATTGCAATATTATCTTCAGATAGAATTATACTGTAATGGATAGCTGCAAAAGCCTTTTGTAGTTCAGAAGTTTTTTTCCACAATGTAATAAAGTAGGAACTATTGACAAAATGGCTGATCCACTTAAAAAAATCCTGCATGCCTTTTGATTTTAAATCAGCCGAGTCCATGCTGCGGTGTAAGTTGATAATCGCATTACAATAGGAAATTGCAGCATCAAGTAGCCATTTTTGCTTCTGATGATTGTCCTTGGAACGCTCACTATTTCCTACGTATTTCCGCGCCTTTTTCATAGCATGAGAAAACTCGGAAAAATATTCAAGCAGTTCACAATCATCGATATCCTTCATTATATCGAGACGATAATGAATTGCAGCAATATGCGGTAGCTTGTAATAAAATACCCATTCAAGGTCGTATTCTTCTTTTCCAGCTAAAATACTTTTGATAATTGTATCCATATGAACATCATGAAAAAACTTAGCGTTTCCACATCTTGAGCGAGTTTTCGGCTCAGCGCTATGGTCAAATAAAATACTTTGATATTCCATCGTTCTTCAAACCCTTCATAAGTGGCTCAAACCTTTAGGGGCTGAGACAAAAATGTTTTCACCAAAGAAAAACTAGAGGCATATACCTCCGCTAAGGTCATGCATTATTTGTCTTGAGAGCTTAACATTTTAGTTTTACCCAGCCGCTTATTCCGTTTCTTTCTTGGGTTGATAAGCTCCTAGTTCATTTCCGAATGGATCAATAAATTTGATAACCCATCCATGCCCATGATCTTCATATTGTCTGATCTTTACTTCATGACTTTGCAATACGGAATGTAGCATATCAATTTGTTTTGTCAAAAACATAAATGATGGCATTGGAAAATCGTCTTCCGATAACCATTGTGTTTTATCATTTTTTGTACTGAGATGCAACATTAGTACTGGACCAGAGTTAAATTCAAGCCATGCAGCCTGAGGATAGACTGTAAGTACTTCCAATCCCAATACTTCTTTGTACCAACTCACTGCCCCATCCATATCAGTGACAGGTAATTGCACATGATCCACATTCTCTATTAATTTTTTAGTCAAACAACTTCATCTCCATGTTTTAATGGTTTTTATGAGGATTTTTTATATAACGCTTCCGTATTCATGACGTGAGCCATCTTAAACAGACGCGAAGCTGGTCACTGACATGAATGCTTTATTAGCTCTTCGAAATATTTACACATTATCATTGTCTTTATTAGATCGCGAAATAAGGTCTTTGTTTACAATTCCTCCACCGAATGAAATTTGATACCCATTTATATCCCGGATCGTAACCTCGCTCCAAAAATTATCATAATTAGGTCCTCTAACGATCAATACCTTTTTTTCTGTGAACTCACGAGTTAACAAATCTACCGCATTCGTATAACAATACACATCAAAGTATTGCTCCTCGTAACTGGAACTGATTGTCTTCACCTCGTTTTCTTGTCTAGCTTCAACAAGAATAAGGGTCAGTGACCCCCTTGAAACATGATGATGTGGAATTTTCTCTCCAATCACTTCATGTTTGAAACCTAACTTAGAATAAAACTGAACCGTCTGTTCCAAGTTTTTAACTAGCATAACGAAAGCGGAACCCTCGATATTAATTTTTGTCATTCATTAGCCTCCAAATAGATTATTTTCAATCATAATTATGGGAAGAATTAATTGACTTAATTTTATATCACAAGCTTCTAGTTAATTGGTATCTCGTTTATCAAATTTTATTTAGGAGAACAGATTTTAATCCTTAGGAGGAAGACTATAAACAACTTGTCCTTTTTCATCTAGAAATTCCAGTATTGGAACATCGTTTGCATCTACTACTAAACGGATACGCTCTTGTCCCTTGCTGTCAGATAATTTGACTCCTACCGAACCGTCCTGGGCTCGATCCATCTGTGCTCTTGTTACCCCACTTGGCCGATCATAAAGAGTATAGCCATACATGCGTTCTCCAATGGTACTTTCATGAAAATACATTTGTGTAACTTGATCTCCCTTATAACCATCAAAGGTAAACGAGGCATTTGATTCGGTTTTCCCTGTATATTTTCCGTCAAAATCCTCGGACGTGTATGTTCTGCTGCCAAATACCAACCCGCCGCATTCATCACCATCACTGTTATAAAATTGCATTCCAGCTGCAGGAATGACCCCCGATCTAACACAAGTTTTCCCATCAATGATCGGATCGGGAATACGTTCACTATTGAATATGGACATCTGGATATTTCCCTCTTGATCGACAATATTGATTTTTTCTACATCAAGCTCCACCATTTTTTCATTTTTATTTGTCAAACCAACCATCCTCCTATTCCCTGAAACGATTACATCATACAATGTATTTCATCCCACATTACTGGCAAATATTATCACAATCATTCACCAGCTATTCTCCCTCCATCGATTACCAAGGAATGTCCGGTTACATAAGACGATTTATCTGAACATAACCAGATGATTGCCTCGGCAATCTCTTCCGTTTCGCCAATTCTTCCTAATGCATGCAAGTTACTCAGCTTTTTCGTTACCCGGTGTACCCAAGAAGTATGAACTGTTCCAGGGCAAACGGCATTCACCCGAATCCCATATTCTCCGTATTCTACTGCTGCGCTCTTCGTCAAGCCAATGATCCCATGCTTGCTAGGCACGTATGCCCCATGATGCTTCAATCCTATTTTTCCCGCTATAGATGCTGTGTTTACAATTGCTCCGTATTGTTGTTTTTTCATCAATTGTATTTCATGCTTCATACACAACCATGTTCCCTTCAAATTAACATTAACGACTTTATCCCAATCTTCTTCATTAAGATCAGCCAACATTGCGCCAATTACAATCCCAGCATTATTTACAGCAAAATCAATTTTGTCATACATTTGGTTGCACAAAGAAATAGAATCCATAACATTTTGTTCATTGGTGATATCGGTTCGTTGAAAATGACTCTCCCCGCCATTTTCCTCAATCATTGCAACAGTTTCCCGTCCTCCCTCCTCGTTGATATCTGCTATAAAAACGCGGGCGCCTCGCTTTGCTAGTTCAATAGCAGCCGTTCTTCCGATTCCCGAACCTGCACCAGTAATAAACGCACTTTTCCCTTGAAATTCCATATGCTTCACCTCGTATTATTTACTATCATGTAGAACTTTAAAAACCGCTACGTTACAGTATCTTACCCTTAAATATGTATGCGCTTTCTCAAAACGATAACTAGTATTCCTCTACTTTCAAAACTACGTAGTTCAAGCGTAACATAAATAGTAATCTATTAAAATGTTAAAAATAAAACGCTTAGAAAATTTAAATTTCGGAAAAGTAACTTGATTCTTCATGCACTTGGTAAAGTAATCTGGCAAATAGTACGTTGGAGGATTCTATGAACTCAAAAGCACTTGAATTCTAGTAAAAAATGCGCATAGAGGATCCTACGTACACAAATTCGTTTAAATTCTGGTAAAAAGTGTGCGTAGAAAGCCCTACGTACACAAAATCGTTTAAATTTTGATGAAAAGTGCCCGTAGACGGTCCTATGGGCACAAAATCGCTTGAAATCTGCTGAAAAAGGTGCGTAGAAGGCCTTACGCACTCAAAGTCGCTTAAATCCTAATAAAAAATGTCCGTAGAATCCTACTCTACGAACACGAACTCATAAAGAATTTGGTAAAATGGATTTTAAAGTTTAAGAATTCGAGGTAGACAAGAAAAATAAACAGGGATCAACTGAAAGTTAAATCCCCGATTTGTTCAGCTTTTCTGCAAGAAGATGGCCACAAAGGAGTTATAATGTACGGAAAGTGCAAGGAAAGAGCTGCAGGACGTTGCGATTTGCCCTAGCCAACAGAATGACTTTGATCCTCTTCATCAAAGGGTAAAAACACAATTATCTTAAGCTCGCTAATAAATCCTGGAAGTACCCCGGCAAGGGGCTTGAGAATTCTATATATTCCTTTTTTCTTGGATGGATGAATCCTAGTACACCCGCATGTAATACTTGTCCATCCATTTCTAATGTTTTTTTGGGGCCATATTTAGGGTCTCCGACAAGTGGGTAGCCAATATATTTCATATGGACACGAATTTGATGGGTCCTACCTGTTTCTAAAACACATTCTACTAATGTATATGGATCCAAGCGCTCGATCACTTGGAAATGCGTAACCGCTTGTTTTCCATTATTTACAATGGTCATTTTTTGGCGATCGTCTTGATCACGGCCAATTGGCGCATCGATGGTTCCATGATCATGAGGGATAACGCCATGTACAAGAGCATAATATTTTCTCGTCACTGATTTTTCAACTAATTGATTGACTAATTGTTCATGGGCATAATCATTTTTCGCCACCATTAACAAACCTGAGGTATCTTTATCAATCCGATGGACGATACCTGGGCGCAATACGCCGTTGATTCCCGATAAATCTTGGCAATGGTTCAGCAAGGCATTTACGAGAGTCCCTGTATAATGTCCTGGAGCAGGATGCACGACCATCCCTTTCGGCTTATTTACGACAATGACATCTTCATCCTCAAAATAAATGTCAAGCTCCAGCGGTTCAGGTTGTACATCTAGTGGTTCCGGTTCTGGTATAGAAATCTCAATATTATCACCGATCCGACATTTATAATTTGCCTTTTCTATTTTACCATTTACTTGAACACGTCCATCACGAATCCATTGTTGTACTTGTGTACGGGACCATTCTGTATGGAAGCCTGCAACCACTTTATCGATGCGTTCGCCATTCCCGTCTTCAACTGTAAAGTGTTCAATGTTGTTCATTTTTTTTCTCCTTCTCTTCCCGTGCTTCTTTGATAAGCTGGATAAACATGAGAACGACCCCTATCGTGAGGGCAGCATCTGCAATATTAAATATTGGAAAATCATATGTGAAAATGTAAGTATCAACAAAATCTACGACTTCTTGACGAAAAACACGGTCAATAAAGTTTCCAATTGCTCCTCCTAATATAAAACTTAAGCTTAATTGAAAAAGATATTTTCCTTTTGCATGCTTTTCAAGATAATAAATAATTCCCACAACCACAATCATAGTAATAATATAAAAGAGCCACATTTGATTTTCTAATATTCCCCATGCTGCACCACGGTTCCTGTGGGAGGTTATGTAAAAGAAATTTTGAATAATGGGAATGCTTTCCCCAAACTCCATATTTTTTACAATCAGCCATTTTGTCAACTGATCAAGAGCAATGATAAAGAATGCAATAATATAAAAGATCACCGGCTAACCTCCGCTTCAAAATGAAATCTATCCTTTTGTATTTTAGCATAAATACGCAAGCAGAACGAATCTTATTTCTTTTCATTAGTTGATAAGCTATTTTTAGCCATTTGATTCTCAAAAAAATGAGGCTGGGACATAACTAGCCAAAAATAAAAAAAGATGGATTCCACATCGAGTTTTGATGCGAAATCCATCTTTTTTGAAATCATTTATAAGTAGATACATAAAAAAACGGCTAGAGGCAGTGTATC
>NZ_BORE01000031.1:0-30696 GCF_018333015.1 Bacillus sp. J14TS2
ATCCGCTCGACTTGCATGTATTAGGCACGCCGCCAGCGTTCGTCCTGAGCCAGGATCAAACTCTCATAAAAGTGTTGTTTCCTACTCAATTGCTGGCAATGGTTCAAAACCATTTATCCAATATTTAATGACGTTCGTTTCGTTCAGTTTTCAAAGGTCAAATTCTCGATCGCCGTATCAGCGACTTTATTAATATACCATCATTTAATAGTATCGTCAACACCTTTTTAAAAGAAACATTATTCTAGATCAATACTTTGTTTGTTGACAATATAAATATACTATCACCCAAAGGCTTAGCGGTCAATCTTATTCCTAGAGAAAAACCTCTTAAATATTATCGTAAAAAAACAATCATTCTACTACTTTGTCTCCCCTCACTTATCGAATTGTCATTAATATATAATGAAAACCTTTCTTCTATTACCACTTCAGAGTATATGAAACTATTAATTATTTCCCTACGTAATAATTTAAGCATCATTATATATCTACCCCCTTTTAAAGGAATAAAACCATTAGCTCTTCATCGAAGTATCTATTACCTAATTTTATTGCCTTTTTATCTTCTCCGAATTTCTTAAAACCCAAAGATGAATAAAGTCTTTTTGCTTGATCATTACTCGTCACCACAGTTAAATAAATCTGCTCAATACCTTCTAATCCTTTTGCTATCTTAATAGCTTCTAGCATTAAATTCTTTCCAACACCTATACCACGCTTCTCAGGAGAAACATACATGGCAAATATATTCGCTCTATGTTTTAATTTTTTATTCTTTTCTATAACTAAAGTCACTACTCCGATAAGTTTTTCATTTTCAAAAGCTCCAAAAGTTAGCGAATCTTGAGACTGAAACCTGCTTTCGTATTTTTTAACAGAATCCTTTTCCTCTTCATAGCTTGAAGCAAATGCTTCAGGGTTGGTCTGTAAAGCCTCTAGCCTCAGATCAAGATATTTTTTAGAATCTAGTGGATTTAAAAGTCTGATCTCCATAGTTCTCTCCTTATAATAGAAGTCTTTGTCTACCCTGAATTAATTGATAGGATACCCATTATTGGGTAAGTTTCGTCTTATTCTTATTAGATTGAAAGTCAAAATGTTAGTTTGCTCATAATAGGAAGTTACATAGAAGGTAATTCCTTTCTTGATAAATACGATGTAGCAAATAATAAGCAAAAAACAATAAGTAATACGGCAGCGGCTATTGTGATGAAAAAATGGGGCAGCACATTCCCTGATGTTATGATACTCACAGCTTGATTTGATAAATACGCCGGATTTAGGATTTGGAATCCTCCCCCTAACAATGTAACAGTCTTCAAAAAGATTAGAACAAAAATAGACAGCAATGCAATGGCCGATGTTCTAGATAATAAAGCGCCTATTGCGATTACAAAGGCCAACATAAATAAGCACCAAATATAATAAACCCCTACTCCTGCTACAATCCTAGCCACGGAAACAGCTTGATATAAATAAGATGTATAAAATACTGTTGTCAGAAATCCTAGGAAGATGGATCCTGCAATTATAACTGCATGCCCCACTAACTTACTTAACAAATATTCAACAAGCGTCGTATTGCGCGTCAGAATAAACGCTAACATGCCATTATTTTTATCTGTTGCGATAATGCCCATTGTCGCCATGACAATCACGATTAAGCCCATTTGGTCAAATTGATCGGTTAAGGCACTAGCTAATACTTCACTAGCCGTCAACTCAGGTAATGTGATCGTCATTCCATCAGGCAATCCACCAGCCATTTTTAAAATTTCTGGTAAATAGAAAGATGATAAAGGCTGCAGGATACCCAAAAACACAAAAACAACGGGCAACCATAATAGTTTGTAGCTTCTTTTTGCATCAAGCCATTCTTTCTGCAACAGAACTGTGAAACGGTTCATGATGTCTTCACCATCCTTAAAAAGATTTCTTCCAAGCTTTCCTGTACCAATTCAAACTTTTGAATCGGAAGATCCGCTTTTAAAATATTGCTTAACAACCAGTCTCTTCCCTGCTCGATATTTTTAACTCGCACTTTGGCTGTACTTCCCGTTAGCTCGATAGATTCAATAATATCTTCATTCACAAGCTGATGTGTCCACTCACTTAATCGCGGTGTTTGAATGATAAAAATTGGTTTTTGAGTTTGTTCAATAATTTGATTAACAGACCCATTCACGAGTAATTGCCCTTTGTTTATAATAAGCATCTTATCGCAAAGCTCTTCAGCATCATGCAAAATATGTGTTGAAAAAAGAATCGTCGATTTCTGTTTGATCCCTTTAAGCAATTCTAATATATCCCTGCGTCCTAATGGATCCAATGCAGAAACCGGTTCATCCATAATCAGTAATTTAGGTTGATGGATAAGTGCCTGTGCAATGCCTAATCTTTGCTTCATTCCACCCGAATAGGTGCCAATAAGCTGATTTTCTGCCTCATCCAATCCCACCAGGTCCAGTAATTCGTTGATTCTTTGTTCCAAAATCTCCTTTTCTATATTTGAAAGTCCCCCCATAAATGTAAGTAATTCCCTTCCCGTCATCCATGGATAAAAAGTGGGGTGTTGAGGTAAATATCCAATAAATTCACGCATTTGGTCATGGCGTTTTCCGTTCAGTAATATTTGCCCGCCTGTAAGCTTGTTAATAGCTAAAATCATTTTAATAATTGTCGTTTTTCCAGCTCCATTAGGACCGAGAAGAGCCACACATTCTCCTTGATTAATATGAAAATCAATATTGCGAACGACTTCATGATTTCCGTACTTTTTTTGGAGTTGACTTACTTGAAGTAGATGCATCTGAGCGTTGCCTCCTTCCTAAGATAAAATATAAAATGGGGCCGATGATGTTAACCAATATAATTACAACACCCCATAGCCATTTATAATCCGTACGTTGATCTGTTTTTAATAAATCCCATAATGCCACAGAAAATAAGATCAAATGTAGAATTAAGATAGGCAAAAGTAATGGTAACCAAGCGCCAATTTCATCAATTTCAAGATGATAACCATAATGCATGTACAGTCCTCCTTACTCTTTTGGTGATTGGGGAATAAACATACTAGCAAAAATTCGAGTGGTTCGTTCAGGTGTTACTTCGTTGTTGACCACCTTTTCAATTGCCTGTTGAACAGAATTGATAAGCTCCTTAAATTCCTCATCTGACAGATGCAAAGGTACATACGCATAGCTAAATCCTTCTTGTTCATACTGTTCTGGGGATGTATTCGCCAAATAAGACGTTACTAATTGCAGTAAATTACCGTGAAATACTGAAAAATGCCGGATATGATCTTCCTGAGAGATCGCTTCAATTTCGTCTCCAGGAATTTGCAAGTTATCTATTTTGACTGAGAATTTACGCTCCTCTGTTCCTTTCACCTTTTTTGTTTCAATTACTTCAATTAAATTTGCTTCAAGTAAAAGATTGATATGACGATATAGCGTAGCTTGCGGAACATCTCCAAGTATCTCGACTAGTTGTGCAATAGTCAGCGGTTTGTTTAAAAATAATTGTTGAACAATCCTCATTCGTATTGGATGAAGAAGTAAATCAGCTTTTCCTTTCATTGAATTTTCCTCCATATTATTATCATTTTATAAAATGATAATATAACTTCAAGGTTCTTTTGTCAAGTTATAAAAAAAACTACATTATCCCTTTCCGTAAAGCTGCATTTCAGCGGGAGATTTCTCACTTCTCCCACTGAATGAGTTGTACCCCACTTACATTCTTGTCTTCATCGAATTCCTGAAAAGGGGTTTTATTGCCAAGAATAAAAGATATATCCCTCTCAAATTTACTGAGTGGTTATTTAAATGCACTCCCTCGACATAACCAGTAGAAAAAGACAATCTCCGTGCATTACAAACATTAACTTGGATCACTGAGTGGGAAAAATCAATATCCAGCTATAATTTGTCTCCATTTGCTTTATTAGATAGAAACTAACGACACTTAGTAGGTTTCTCTCTTTCTCAACCAAACAATAAATAACAGGATGACAACCACCACCCATAGTAATGGTACAAGAAGAAAATGGAGAAAAGGTTGCTGCTGGTTAATCTGTTCAATCCCATAATGTAGATGATAATTTGGAAAGATAGCAAGCCACTTCATCGTACTTCGATCACTATTCATGAGCAGACCTTCGACAAAGAAATAAAGTAGTATAACCGGCATCCCTTGCAAGCTTACTTCAATGGTATTTTTCGTTTTCAAGCCGATAAAAGTTCCGATAAAAAGGATAATCAGTAACATTGGCAGAGCAAGCAAAAAGGTACTTAAGCTATAGCTGATCTGATCACTATGAAAGAGGAAGAGGACTATCAACACAAGCGATGTAATCGTAAAGGTAATCAGCATTTTTTCAATCACGATATCCCTTATTGAAAATCCTGCTTGTATGAGTCCTCGCTTCATCCTTTGTTCATGCTCCTCCACAATCATATTTCCTTGCATGATCATCGTGAGCATGCCAAGTATAAACGCAATCATAAACGATATTGGTATTTGTCGTAAGGGAATCAATGTAAAAACGAACACAAAAACAATCCCACTAATCAGGTTAAAGAGAATCTGACCATTCCAGCGTAAGTCACATAAATCTTTGTATAGGATCGCTTTCCAATGATGCTTATGCACGAGTTCCCCTCCTTATGTTCATAGTTGAATTAATTCTTTCAGTTTACTATAGTTGCCTTTGGATAAGGGAATCTTACTTTTAGATGAGTTATCCAGACTAAGACTATAACTGTTTTTGCTCCAAATAATAATTTCTCGAACCCGCTGCAAATTGACAAGATAGGAACGATGGCAACGGAAAAAACCTAATGGCAACAGGCGCGCTTCTAGTGTCTTAATTGTATTTGATGAGACAAATTCCTCGTTATTAACATATAGAAAGGTTTGTGCATTTCGTACTTCGATATAGTCAATTTCCAACGGATGAAAAAGGATGATTTTATCCTCTACTTTTGCACTGATTTTCTCAAACTGAACTTGTGTACTTGTTACATCCTCTTCATGCTCCTCTTCGGTGTCTTCTCCATCTTCCTCCACCTTTTGAACCCCTCGTTCTGAATAACGATAGACTATGTTTCCAAGCCGGATCGCTTCTTCTAGTGCAGGGGTAAAAAGAAGAACGGCCCCACCATTTTTAGCTAAATGTACAAGCAAATTATGAAGAACTTGCTTTGATTGAAGATCTAACATAAGAGAAGGGTCTTCAAAAATATATACAGCAGCTGGCTGAATCAGCGCTAATGCGAACTGCAATCGACGTTGCTCTGGCTGTGTTAAATCCTTTGTCTTCTTAGAAACGTAAGATTGCAGCTCGCATAAATCCACAATCCATTCTATATCCCCGTTGTATTGATATAGCTTACTCCAAAAACGCAACATTTGCCTGACATTAAGTCGTTTATATAAACCGTCTGTTTGTTGGAAAATATATACATTTTGAAATCCGCCTTTTGGAAGGGTAACCGCTCCTTTTTTAAATCTATGTGGATGATTCAATAGATCGAACAGTCGTTGGATGTACTCATTTTCCGTTTGTATGGCGATTATATCCCCCTTATCAACGGTTAAATCCAGTTCTGGCAATAAAACGTTATTCTGTTCAATTTTTGTTAATTGGTTAAAAGAAAAAACCATAATGATACCCCTTTAAAAGTATGTTCAAAAAGTACGGTAAAATGACACTGCAAAAATAAAAGATCTTCGACTAAGCACTGATACGTCCTCTGGGCAACATGGAAGTCAGCACAACACACGCAATTTTTCGATGTAAAAGATGTACTCGTGTCGGAGTTCGCGATTGATAGCAGTGCTTTTAGACTTTGGCCCATTTTATCATGCTTTTTGAACACGCAATATACTCATTTTCCATACTTTTCTCATCTGTGCTTTCATTGATCATTTTCCTCTACCTCTGCAGATAACGCAAGAACGGTAATGAGAGCAATGTTGATAAACCCGACTGGCGTAAACCAGCTAGGGGCTTCAAATCTTGGAAGTATAGTAAAAATAGCTGATATAGGCTCGTAAATAACCAAAGCTGGAATAATGGCTAGCAAGATCATTACCCAGGGAATTATTTTGTTGGGAATGACGCATTGCACCAATTTTTTCATAATCGAAAATCTCCTCTCTTATGAAAATGGGTTGAGATTAGGCAGATACTCTAAAAGATTCACACCGTAATTAAATGCAACACCTAACGCAATCGACCAAGTAGCAATCCCGATTGTTTGCCATAAACTGACATAGCCCCTTTTAGCACCAGATGCAATCGAAACTGCTGCACATACATGAAAGCAAAGAATGGGGCCAGCAAAGGAAATACCAGCTACACCATATTTTTTGAACAAATTCTGTGCACGTTGCCATCTCTTCCCTTGTTTCTCTTTCTCTTTCTCGTCCTGTTTCTTCTTAGATGCTTTTTTACGGATCCCGGAAAGTAACCAAACAAAAGCCATTACAGATAACCAATTTCCTAACGCACCAATGACTACAACCTGAATTGCAGGAAAACCAAAGACGATACCAATCGGAATCGCTACATACGATTCAAAAAAAGGTACGATCGACATAATGAATACACTTAAATATTGTACCCACGTATCTGCCTCAATTAATGTAAGTAATAAATTTTGAAACCATTCCATCATCATAAACCACTCCTATTTCGCTTGATGACTTTAGCATAAGTGATTAAGGCATGATCTACATTGGATTAAGGATGAATAGAGGGAAAAACGAGGCGAATGGTTCCTAGTTTATGATGAATGGTACTCATTTTGATAAAATATTGAAGTGGCATAATAACTCAAAAGCATCTTGCCTAAGTTTTGACAAGATGCTTTTTTGATTCCTTGCTTCTAATTAGAAATATATATGATGCTGCGTAAAGAATCGGGATTATTCAATTGCGATGCCAGACATTCAGCTAGGTTCGCACGTGATGTATACCCCTTACCTTTAGGCATGGATTGATTTATGGCAATTTTGTACTTACCAGTTTGTAAACCATCTGTTAATCTTGGCGGACGAACGATTGTCCAATCAAGTTCAGATTGATAAATCTTCTCCTCCATACGTTTCATGTCATCATATAGATTGAAAAATATTTTCCATAGAACCGTTAGAAGGATTCGTTCACCAATTGAAGCTTCTTGCTTCGATTTAAGCGTTTCGGCTGATAGACATATAAGTCGTTTCACATCGTTCCTTTTCATTTCTTTCATTATATTTTCGATTCCTTCTGAATAGACCGTTGTCGGCTTACGATGGTTCACCCCAAGCACTGAAAAGACTGCATCTTTTCCAACCATTACGTTTTGTAGGGTGGCAGGATTTAAAACATCTCCCTTTTGGATCTCCAGATGTTTATCTGTTAACTCTAATTGATCTGGTTGCCGTACGATAGCAGTTACCTTATGCCCATCGATAAGTAATTGTTTCACTAATTGAATACCCGTCTTACCTGTAGCTCCGAATATAACTAATCTCAAACTACTCACCTCTTTTTGTTAGTTATTAGTAACTAACATTTATAATAAAATTTTTACCATAGGAAGCGTTGGCTGTTATCTGCTATTTTCCTTACCTTTTTTATAACTGCAAGCACTAACCAAAATAGTACCAACGCAATAACTGGATGATCGCCCCTAAGCTAGGAATATTAATGCTAACATATTATATTGGAACAATCCGACAACTTGCCAACGAATAAGCTTAGCAAGTTGCCCAGTAAAGGACACCTCCCTTACTTTTTAATGCCATGGCAAAATGTTTGAACACTATTGGTAAGAAAATCTTCCTTCGTTACATTCATAAACTTTTTCCCCCATAAAGCAGTTGAGATGAAAAAACTAAATAACATAGCTAAAAAAGTAGATGCTTGGACATAGGAATCCACTTTAATAATCTTGTTATCTTCCTGCATCCTGATAAAATAATCGGTTATAAAAACCTTCAACTGCTCTGTATTATCAGCAACTAAGTCGATTAGCTCTGGCATTGTAAACCGCTCTTGAATCGCTATTAAACAAATAGATTCATTGCTTTCCATTACATCAAGATATAAATTTGCGATCAATCGTAAATCCTGTTCTAAATCCCATACGATATTATTCTCAAACGTTTGCTTAAAGCTAGGTATCACTGTATTTTTTTCAATCGCTGCCTCCAAGACACCTTTCTTCGTTTCAAAATGACGAAACACTGTCATTTCACTTACGTTTGCCGCATCTGCAATTTCTTTGATTGTGACTAAATTAAAGCCTTTTTCCTTCATCAATTGCAACGCTGCTTGAAGAATACGATCTGCGGTACTTACCTTCTTTTCTTCCATAAAAGAACACCTCCTATTTTCTTTGCTTTTTTACTCCTTGATCAATGTTAGTTAGTTATAACTAACATATTTTCCTTGATTATATTTCGTATGTAAACAAATGTCAATACATTATTAACTCGGCATATAAAATCCCCCTTTAAGCATGCTGTCTTAAAGGAGGAGCTTTACGAATTCATATATTTGCTTAATTGATATTGTCTAGTTTATTTACCGCTGCAGCTAAAGCTTGGACGGATGCCTTCATAATATCTTGGTTGATTCCAGCTCCCCAGTACATTCGTCCTTGATGTGAAATTCCAATCTGCGCTGACGCCTCGGCGACCGAACTTTTGCCCAGCGAATGCTGCTCATATACTTCTAGGTTATAATCGATCCCCAAATATGCTTGGAGTGCGTTGCTTACGGCATCTAAGCTGCCTGTGCCTTTCCCATGGATCTCAATTTGTTGATTATCTTTAAGTATTGTTAACGTTACTTTCTGATCCCCATTTTTGTTAAATTGATAGTCAACGATTTGAAATGAAGGAGCATAATCAACATAGTGCTCGATAAATACGCGATAGATTTCTTCGGCAGCAAGCTCTTTGTTGGTTTCATCTGATACTTTTTTAGTCAAATATCCCATTTCTTCATTCATTTTATAAGGTAATTTGATCCCATAATTACTTTCAAGGATATAGCCAATTCCACCTTTTCCTGACTGACTATTAATCCGAATGACATCTGTTTGGTAATTTCTTCCTAAATCCGCTGGATCGACCGGAATATAAGGTACATCCCACTTCTCCACCTTGTTTTCTCTTCTATATTTCATGCCCTTCGATATCGCGTCTTGATGCGATCCAGAAAATGCTGTAAAAACAAGATCTCCAGAATATGGTTGTCTTTCATGAACCGTCGTTCTTGTCAATCCTTCATACTTTTTACGAATCGCATCAAGGTTGTGAAAATTCAATTTAGGATCATAGCCTTGCGAATACATATTCATCGCTAATGTAATCAAATCGACATTTCCAGTACGTTCACCAATACCAAATAACGTTCCTTCTACTCGTTCTGCACCTGCTAGAACACCAAACTCTGCATCACTAACTCCGCATCCACGATCATTATGCGGATGAATGGACAATGTAACGCCGTCTCGATACGATAGGTTTTTATGGATATACTCAATTTGACTTGCATAAATATGAGGCATCGCATTCTCAACAGTTGTCGGAATATTAATGATTGCTTTATGTTCTGGTGTCGGTTTCCAAATATCTAGTACACTATTACAAATATCCAACGCATACTCGACCTCTGTTCCGGGAAAACTTTCGGGACTATATTGAAAATAAATATCGCCTTCTGTTTCTTCGGCAAGCTCTTGTACTAAAATTGCACCATTTACAGCAATTTGTTTAATTTCCTCTTTTGTTTTCTTAAATACTTGCCGACGTTGTGCCTCTGAGGTTGAGTTATAGAGATGGACAATGGCCTTAGGCACACCTTGAATGGCTTCAAAGGTTCTGCGAATAATATGCTCTCTTGCCTGTGTAATGACCATAATCGTCACATCATCCGGAATCATGTTGTTATCAATTAGAGTCCTCAATAGGTTAAACTCCGTGTCGGAGGCAGCTGGAAAAGCGACTTCAATTTCTTTAAATCCGATCTCAACTAATAGCTGAAACATCTCTAGCTTTTCTTCTAAATTCATCGGAATCGGTAAGGCTTGGTTTCCATCCCTTAAATCTACACTGCACCATATCGGCGCTTTTTCTACCGTCTCTTTCTTTACCCAATCATAAGAAAGTGTTGGAGGCAAATAATATTTTTTCTCGTATTTTTGATGATCAAACATGGTCAATTCCTCCCTAAAATTGAATATAAAAAAAGCCCCTCTTCTCCAGCAATTTGCTTTGGAGACGAAAGACTGATCTTACGCGGTACCACCCCGATTTCATGATAATAGACATTATCATGCACTTAACCAGATACAGGCATCCTTGCCTTATATCCTTTCCCATTTAACGGTGAGTTTCCGTTCTTAGCTACTCTCATTCCATTCTTACTGATTTGACTAAGCCTGCTCGAAGGCGAGTTCCCTGTTTTCTTACTATTGCTTCACATCAACCAGCAACTTTCTGAAAGTCAGCCGACAGGTACTATTCCTTATCATCGCATGTAAGTTTTTATTTGTATATCATCATAGCAGATTCATACCAAAAGGCATAGGGGTAGAGATAAACTTTTTAAAATTAAACTTCAATCAGTGGAGATTTCCCTTCATCTTTCACTGATTCGAGAAGCTCAAAGGCTAAATTCGCGCCGTCCTGGCGGCAGACTCAAACGCGACGTCCTGTCGCTTCGTCTGCACTAGTACTTCCTGTACGTCGCAACGCCTTTCTGACCACCATCCTGTTGGCCTCCGACAAGCAAATGTTCCTGAACCAAGGAAGGGGCTTTTTCCCTTCCTTGGTTCAGGGTTATTTGACCTCGAGGGGCTAGGCGCTGGAGCTGGATGTCAACCACGACATCCATCTAGTTATCCACAAGCCGACAATTTTATAGTTTCCTTAACAAGAACAAATTGGGCTTTTACTGGTTGTTGCCCCCACTTCCCGCGAATTCTTGGAGTGCAGTTAAAGTGGGATAAATTGAGATTGAAGGTAGTGAATTTCAAAAAACCCTTGCCCCTCACGTTGCGTGATAAGATAAGATGAAGCTAACAAGTTGAGAGGAGTTTAACCCCTATGGTCAAAGAAACCTTTTCCGTTAGTGAATTCGCAGCCTATACAGGTGTATCTGTACGAACTTTGCATTATTATGACGAGAAAAATATATTAAAGCCAAAACGAGATACGAATACAGGTCATCGTGTTTATGAAAAAGAAGAGACAATTCAATTGCATAAAATTATGACATTGAAATTTCTAGGGATGACTCTAGAAGATATAAAAGAATATATGCACTCTACAACCTTTGATTTAGGCTTTATTGATACATTAAAGCTACAGGAATCGAAGTTAAAAAAGGATAAGGAACAAATTGAAATTGCTTTAGAAACAATTCAGCGAACAGTTTACGTTCTAGAAAATGAAAAGGAAGTCGACCATGCGATGCTTGTTAGTTTACTAGCAAGTATGCAAACAGAGAAAAAACAGCAAGAACTTTCTAAAGAGATTATAAAAGAGGAAGCTATACAGAAAATGTTCCCAGCAACCGCACAAGATAAATTGAACTGGGAGATTGGTTTGTTAACATTTTTCAAACAGGTTAGACGTCTTTTAGGCAAGCCAGTAGACCATCCAGAAGTGAAACAAATGCTGGATGACTTTTACCAGTTGACCTTAGAATTATTTGATATGGACTCTTTTGAAGAGTTGGCTGAAATGTTCTTTCTGGATTTAGATGATGCGGTAAATGAAGCGCGCTTTGCAGCTTATATCCAAGAGGTAGAACGCCTTGTTCCTACGCCATTAACAAAAGAGGAAGAAGCTTGGCTAGAGCAAGTGACGTTCCATTACATGGATTCAGTGTGGGATGAGAAAGAAAGGAGGGGCTAAAATGGAACCATCAAAAACATCATCAAGCCATTTTATCAAACTGATTCTATCGACAAAGCTACCAAGGCTGATCCTTATTCTTGGGCTATTAGGTAGTATACTTACCACGCTGGTTGGACTTACTATTCCTATATTGACAAGAGAGCTAGTCGATGGATTTTCAATAACAACATTAAATTGGTGGTTTATTGCGATTATTATTGGAGTTTTTATTGTCCATGCTCTAGTAGATGGATTATCAGCATATGCACTTGCCTATGTTGGACAAAAAGTCGTCGCTAGGTTAAGGGAAATTTTATGGAAAAAGCTTATTCGCTTACCTGTTCCATTCTTTCAAAAACAGCCGAGCGGCGAATCTGTCAGCCGTGTAATTAATGACACAGGGATTGTAAAAGATCTTGTTTCCCAACATTTCCCACAATTTATCTCAGGCTTAATATCGATTATTGGGGCGGTGATCTTACTTCTTTTTATGGACTGGAAGATGACAATTATGATGTTCATTGCTGTTCCCATTACCGTATTAGTGATGTTCCCACTCGGAAGGCAAATGCTTAAAGTATCACGCAGCCTACAGAATCAAACAGCAAACTTTCAAGGTGAGATCCAACAAACCATTAGCGAAATTAAACTAATGAAATCCTCCACCGCAGAATTAAAGGAGGAGCAGCGCGGGATGCGTGGAATTTTCGGGCTATTACAAACAGGGCTTAAAGAAGCGCGTATCACTGCGATTATTTCCCCATTTATATATATGATTGTCATGCTCGTGATTGTTGTGATCATTGGATATGGTGGAATTCGTGTAGAAGAAGGAACTATGTCAACAGGATCTCTTGTTGCCTTTCTCCTCTATTTGTTTCAAATTATCTTCCCAATCACAACCTTTGCGATGTTTTTTACGGAAGTACAAAAAGCCAAAGGGGCGACGGAACGTATTGCTGAAATTTTAAATGAAGAAGAGGAAGAGATTAACCCAGGAATGGAAAAATCAATTGCCGAGCTTCCATTAGAATTTAAGCACGTCAGCTTTGCCTATGATACAAGTGAGAATGTTTTAAACAACCTATCATTCTCCGCAGCGCCCGGGGAAATGATCGCATTTGCTGGACCAAGTGGTGGCGGAAAAACAACGGTATTTGGATTAATTGAACGTTATTATGCACCCAATGAGGGCGAGATTTTACTAGGTGACACATCGATTCACGCTATCTCCCTCATATCTTGGCGGTCACAAATTGGTTATGTATCGCAGGAAAGCTCCATGATGTCAGGTACAATTCGTGATAATTTAACCTATGGATTGAAAAATTCAAATTTGATTAAAGAAGATCAGCTTTGGGCAGTTGCCGAGATGGCCTATGCAGCCCAATTTATTAAAGCACTTCCACATGGACTTGATACAGAAGTCGGTGAACGTGGTACGAAATTATCTGGTGGGCAGAGGCAGCGTATTAATATTGCCAGAGCCTTTTTACGCAACCCAAAAATCCTTTTACTTGATGAAGCAACGGCTAGTCTTGATAGTCAATCAGAACAGGTTGTTCAAAAAGCATTGCAACGATTAATGGAGGGAAGAACAACCTTTGTTATCGCTCATCGTCTCGCAACTATCGTTCATGCAGATCAAATTATTTTTATTGAAGATGGTGCAATCACTGGAAAAGGAACCCATCAAGAGTTACTTACCCATCATGCGTTGTATCGATCATTTGCGGAACAACAATTGACATAAGCACCGATATCCCCCTTAGCATTCGGATCTCAGGGGGATTATCGTTTTACAAGATTATTTTGAAAAGCATAAATGACCGCTTGCGTACGATCATGAACTTCTAATTTCCCGAGAATATTACTAACATGGACTTTGACAGTTTTTAACGCAATAAATAATTCATCGGCAATTTCTTGGTTTGATTTTCCTTTGGCCATTAACATCAAAATTTCTTTTTCTCGTTCTGTTAGCTGATCATGCAATGCCGCTTCTTGTTTATTTCGCATTCTATTCATAATTTTCCCGGTAACTTCAGGCTCTAGAAAGGATTGGCCTTGATACGTTGCTCGAATCGCTTTTGCAATTTCACTGGCCTTTGATGTTTTTAACATATAGCTTGTCGCTCCAGCTTCTAATGCAGGATAGACCTTCTCATCATCCAGAAAGCTTGTAACGATAATGATTTTAGCTTCAGGCCATTGCTCCATGATTTTCTTTGTTGCTTCAATCCCATCCATCCCTTCCATCACAAGGTCCATTAAAATAATATCCGGACGAAGATCTAAGGCAAGCTCCACAGCACGCTCTCCATCATCTGCCTCTGCAATCACGTCAATGTCAGGCTGGGATGAAAGGTATGCGGAGACACCAATTCGAACCATTTCATGATCATCAACAAATAAAACTTTAATCATTTACTGGATCCTCCTTTCTTAAATTAGGGACTTTGACTTCCAAACGGGTACCTTCATTTGGCAAGCTAATAATTTTCAATGTACCCCCGACCTCATAGGCCCGTTCGCGCATATTTTGCATACCATAGGAACTTGTTTTTACGGCATCTGCCTGGAACCCAATCCCATTATCGGCAACACGTAAAATGATCGTTTCGTCCCGTTCGATAAGTAATATGTGTAAAATTGTGGCTTTAGCATGTCGCAACGTGTTGGACAAGGATTCTTGGAAGATACGAAACAACTGATCTTCTATCCCTTTGTCCATATTAAAATGCTCTATTTTTACATCAATTTCCATTTGTACCTTTTGAGTTAATTCATTTAAGAATCCTTCCATTCCTTCTTGTAAAGACTTCCCCTTTAATGCAACAGGGCGTAAATGTAAAAGCAATGCCCGCATTTCTAATTGCGATTGATGAATCATTTTTTCAACCATTTTCAATTGTTTTTTTAAAGTTGGATCCTCTGGTGGTCCTTCTTCGTTAATCGCAGACATCAACATCGATGAAGCAAATAATTGCTGACTGACTGAATCATGCAGTTCTCGGGCAAGACGGTTTCTTTCTTGAACGACGATTTCTTGCAGGCTTTGCTCACGTTCATTCGCTCTTTCTGTCGCAATGCGTTGTGCGTGTTCTGTCTGCGCTCTTAATTTTTCTTGCAATTGATGCATGCGAACCGAAATGGTGTCCAATTCTTTCGTAACTTCTTCATCAGCAGGTAACTTTCCACCATTAAGAACAGCAGCAAGCATCCGTTCAATCTGCGTCAAATTCTGTTGCCAATCCCACCCTATAATAAAACCAATAATCGTCCCTACTGTCACACTGCCTGCCAAAACCGTTAGAAGAAAAGAAACATCACCGATTTTTCCTTCCCAAAGTCCCCTCCACCCGATTGTCTCGTCCAGTGAAAAAGCAAAAAAAGTTATAAGAACAAAGGCAATAGCAAGGATTAAACTACAAGCATTGGATAGTAAAACATAACGAATAATTCGATTCATACTCGCTTCACCTCAATATCTCCAGAAAATATCGAAGTGATAATTTTTACCCGTGGATAAGTGGTATTGTAGTTGGCCGTTTCATAGTGAATCGATTTATTCATTAATTGACCGTGATAGGCTCCCAAAATCGTCGCTCTGCCAAAAACGGAACTATGATGAATACTAACCTCTACTTCATAAGGAACATAAATCTCAATATTACCGATTAAATGCCGAATCGAGACGACTGCGGTATCATTTGGCAATACTGTATTACTCAAATCGATTACGCGATCGCCATATATCCCATGAATATTGACATCTTTCCATTGATAAGCAGTATCTTCTGTACGTAAATCATCAAATAAACGCTCATCAAATAATGGTTGCACATGGATAAGTGCTTCTTTCGGCTTTCTTTCATCCGAAAATTGAGGAGCAATTGTTTGAGGGGCCTTTTTTGATTTCATATAGTTATAAATGATAATAACAATCGCGACAATAATAAAAAAGCGGACAACAAGCAGATTAAAAAAAGCGAGGATAAAGCTTACAAGCGAGATGGCGAATACAACCTTCCATCCCAATTTTTGAATTTTTTTCCAGCTCATATAGACGAAGCAGCCCGAAATCACAGCGTAGATAATACCACCATGAAAAAAAACAATTTCAATTAAAAGGAGAATCGCACCGATGATCAATATCCAATTAAAATAATTTGTATCTAATCGTTTGAACATCTTGCATCCTCCTTTCATTTATTATGTAATAATCAGTAAGGCAGCGTGGATAAAGTGAAACTTCATTCAGTGGGGGCTTTTTTCCATCCCCCACTGAATGTTAAGGATCAAAGGCTAAATTCACAACATCCTGTTGGCAGACTCAAAACGCGACGTCCTGTCGCTTCGTCTGCACTAGTACATCCTATACGTCGCTACGCCCTTTGTGACCTGCGTCCTGCAGGCCTGAACCAATCGGGTATTTACTGGCAGTTGTCCCCCACTTACAATTCTCGTTTTTTCCTCGAATTCTTGACGTGGGGGGCTTACTGCCAGTTAATTCGGGATAAAATTACAGACGCAAGATGATTTGCGCCTGTATAAGTATATCACGTTTTCTATATATAGGTTTTAATTTACTTCTTCTGTCTTTTCTTCTTGCTGTTTTTCAAGGGCAGCGATTTTATGATCAAATGTGCTACGGTAGTAAGAACTGTTTACTTTGTATTCGAGGTTTTCAATGTATTGCTCCATTTCTTCAAACTTTGAAAAGGATTTTTCTGGAGCATCATCAACCACACGATTGATTTGGTGGTTGGCTTTGGCGATATTTTCTCGTCCCATTAATTCCATTCGACGCAGGTGCATGTCTTTCAAGCGATGTTTCATTTCTTCATATTTACGCTCGAGGTTGTCTAGTTGAGTGATCGCTTCATCCTTCGATGCTTTCATACGTTCCGCACGATTTTGATATTCCTCATGCTCCTTTATAGCAAATTCATGCATCTCTTCTTCTCCGGCACGCTCTGCGATCTGTGCTTGTTTAAGACGTTTATCAGCTAGTTCTTGTGCTTTTATATATTCACGTGTAAATTCTTCTTTTAACTTATATTGACGATCAATCAGCTTTCTTACTTTTTCCTTTTCTTGCTCACTTTGGCGTAAATACAGATTTAACGCAGCAATTGGATTTTTCTGTTCCTTTTTGTCCATCATCGTATGAAGATCTGCTGAAATAGAATCCTTAATTCGAGTAAAAATATTTGTCGTCATCATCAATCTCTCCTTTTAATTGTTCATTATTTATTTAATTCTGCCCACTCTTTTTCAAAATTTGTAAAGGGATCGTCATCTTCTCTAACCTGAACTTCCGAACTCTCAGAGGTATTCCAATTTTTATAAATAAGGTAAAGAGCATATGCTGCTGCCACACCGATAACAGCATAAATATTAGAGAATGAGATACTTAATACAATTAATCCCACAATCACCCAACCAACTTTCGCTGCAGTTGAATCGGTTTGTACGAATTTTTTAAAGCATACATACAGCAGCCAAACACTTAAGGCCAATATCACCATCGGGCCGAGATTTGCAAGAAGTATAAACAATGCAATAAGCCCACCAATAAACAATATAAACTTTTTCACTCCGTTTTCCTCCCTTCGTTATCGTATCTTTATCTTATCGACTTTCGCGATTTTTCATAATAAGCTTAAGCTATATTTTTGATTAAGCCTTGAGGCTTACTAGCATCTAATCCTATAAAGTGAAACTTCAATCAGTCGATGTTTTACAGCAGTTAATGCGGGATAAAAGGGTACTCAAAAAGGACATTCCATATGCCCTTTTTGAAATGCCCTAGTCTACCCACGATCTTCTATTCTCAAGTTTTTTACAAATACTGACCTGTATAAGAGTTATCATTTGTTCGAATCATCTCTGGTGTGCCTTCCGCGATCACTTGACCGCCTTTTTCTCCTCCTTCTGGTCCTAAGTCAATAATCCAGTCCGCGGCCTCTATGACCTGGCTGTTATGTTCAACCATAATAACTGTGTTCCCTGCATCTACTAAACCGTTTAATAGCTTTAATAATTGAATGGTGTCAGTAGGATGCAAGCCGGTCGTTGGCTCATCTAATAAATAAAGTGAAGTCTTTTTCCCTTGCTTCATTAATTCTTTCGCTAGCTTTAAGCGTTGTCCTTCTCCACCTGAAAGTGTTGTTAGAGATTGTCCCATTTTCAGATAACCTAAACCAATGTCCACTAGTAAAGTTAATATTTTTTGTATCTTCTTCTCTTCTTCAAAAATCGCCAGACATTCATGAATGGAACTTTCCAAAATATCATTGATCGAATAATCTTGATATTTTACAGCTAATATCTCTTGCTTAAACCTCCTCCCTTGGCATTCAGGGCACACCACCTCTAAATCGGGAAAAAAGAGCATATTCGTTGTAACGTAGCCTAGCCCTTGACAATTCTCACAACGACCACCGGCCGTATTAAAGGAAAAGTGTTTTGCGGTTAATTTTCGTTCTTTCGCTTCTGGCAACTTCGAAAAAAGTGTGCGAATCGGTGTAAATAAATCAATATAAGTTGCTGTATTGGAGCGTTTCATTCTACTAAGTGGGGATTGTCCGACTATAATCATTTGGTCAAAAATCTCTAACCCCGTTACCTTTTCAAAATCTTCATAAAATGGATCATTTGCTTTAGCAAGCACATCAAATAGTAGTGAAGACTTCCCAGAGCCAGAGACCCCTGTTACTGCCGTTAAACAACCCGTAGGCAAGGTGACCGTCACATTTTTAAGATTATTGGCAGTAGCATGATGGATCGTTATGCCTTCTCCTACGCCACTTCGATAGCCCTTTTGAATTGACTCTTCTTGTCGCAGATATTGTCCTGTCACCGATGCTTTTTGCTCCAGTAATTCTTGCAATGTTCCTTGACCAACTACGGTTCCTCCAAGCTTTCCTGCACCTGGGCCAATATCAATAATATAATCTGATTCCTTCATGACTTCTACATCATGCTCAATTAATAAAATGGTATTACCTAAATCCCGCAAATGTTTCAATACACTTATAAGCCCAGCAGTGTCCCTTGGATGTAGACCAACTGTCGGCTCATCCATGATATACAGCACTCCCGTAAGGGCTGAATCAAGCAGTGCCGAAAGCCTAATTCGTTGTGCTTCTCCTCCCGATAAGGTAATCACCTGTCTGTCTAAAGTCAGGTACCCTAAACCAATTTTCATAATCCGGATAAGCTTTGTTTTAATGTCTTGGACAAACGTTTCTATGAGTTTATATTGCTGCTGATCCAATGATTTTTCTACTTGATTCACCCAAGTCAGCATCTCCTCCAAAGAATGGACAACCAACTGCGGAATTGTCCAATTCTCTACTTTAACTTCTCTGCTCACCTTGTTTAAACGATCACCATGGCAATCCGGACAAATCTGTGAGTAGAAATAAGCATCTGCTTCAGCGGAAGAACCAGCATTTTCTGTAAATCTGCGCCACATCGATGTGAGTACACCCGGAAATTTCCCTTTCTCCACCGTCTTAGGTGGTTTCACTTTTGGAAAAAGTTCCTTAACCTGATCACTTTCCACGCCATAGTAGAGAATAGCCTTCTGTTCCTGACTAAATTCTTTTATTGGTACATGATCAGCATCTGGCAACTTATAATAACGAAAGCCTTCTTTTAACACTGCGATTTGATATTCTCCATAACGTCCCGTAAAAATATCTACAGCACCATCTTCTAAGGAAAGCTCTTCATGAAAAACGGACGGAAGATGAATATCTACAGTTTTCCCTAATCCTTTACAGGAAGGACAAGCTCCTTCTGTTGTATTATAGGAAAAATGAGTTCGGGTTAATTTCTCCATTTTTTCTTGGCAATTTGGACAGAAGATATATTCTGTAAAACTATCTTCTTCTTTTTCTACCCTGCCATTATAGGCCATCGGATCAATCTCATATTGACAACAAGGACATTTCCTCCTCCCAAGCTTTTCAAAGATCATTCGTAAGCTCGTATACATATCCGTCATTGTTCCCACTGTGGAGCGTGGATTCCGATTCGTGATTTTCTGATTAATGCTAATAGCAGGAGATAAGCCACTAATAGAATCCACCTTTGGCTTACTAATCCCCTGCATTCCCATGGATTCTAAATACTGACGCTGACATTCATTAAATAGTGTGTCGATCGCCAACGTACTCTTCCCTGATCCAGAAGGACCTGTAAAGACAATTAGTTTATTTTTAGGGATAGATACAGAGAGATTTTTTAAATTGTTTTCTCGCGCTCCGTTTACAATCATGACATCATTCATTCAACATTCCTCCTTCATTGCTTTTAATTCAATCATATAACATTTATGCAAGTGCAAGGTTTTGGATAAAATGATACTATAGAATAAAGCTTTTTATTAGAAACCCGTCAAGGAACTATAATGTTTTAATTGAATCTTTGGAGGTCGTGATTTGGAGCTTAGACCAATTGATATTGCCAATAAACTAGATGTGGGTACGAGCGCACTCAGGCATTATGAAGTATGGGGAATTGTTCCCAAAGCTATTCGTAAAGCAAATGGCTACCGGGTATATACCGAAGTACATGAAGCATATTTCCAATGTATACGTGCGATGTATCCGGGCTTCGGCATGGCTACCGTCCGCCGTGTGATGCCTTTACTACAAGAGGAAAAATTTACGGAAGCACTCTGGGAAGTTAATGCCGTGCAAGCAGAAATTTTTGAAAGAAGACAGCAAGCCATTGATGCTATCGACATCTTAAGTCCAGATAATATGCAAAACTTCATGAAAAAACAACAAAAGAAATATTATGCAATTGGGGAAGTTGAAGCCGAATTGCATGTACCAGCAAGTACATTGCGGCATTGGGAAAAAGAGGGGCTGATTACTCCTAAACGAAATACAGAAAATGGCTATCGAATCTATACACGAGAGGATATGAGACGTTTATTGATTATCCGAACCGTGCAATCCTCTGTCTATTTACTTGAAAAAGTGCGTGACGTTCTAGATAAAATGCAACAACATAGCTTAATCGATGCCAGAAAAATTGTCCTGGATGCCTTGGCCTATATGGATTACCAGATAGAACAGCAATTAAGGGGAGAATATTATCTTTATAAACTGATCAAGCTTTTAAAAACAAAAGCGCAAGCGCCTGTTTAAGGGCTATTTCTGCAACATCCCTTAAACAGGCGCTTTATCTACACTCATACATCCATCCTGTACCTCACTAGACCAGCTGCTGTCAGGTCATTCGGGATATATAATGAAAGGATTGACTTAGGCCTTTGCTTCTCTCTCCACCATCAATAATTTTTCTTTCATCGGGATACCACCTCTAAAGCCAGTCAATTTGCCGTCCTTTGCGAGCACACGATGGCATGGAACAATGATCATGACTGGATTGGCACCAATTGCAGCACCAACAGCTCGCACAGCTTTAGGCTTTTCAATTTTATTTGCAATATCCATATAAGAAACGGTTTTACCATAAGGAATCTTTTGTAGCTCTTTCCAAACAGCTTCTTGAAAAGGTGTTCCTTCTAAATCAATTGGTACATCAAATGTTGGATTTTCTCCATTCAAATAAGAAATGAATTGTTCTTTATAAGCCATTAATTTTTCTTCATCATGAACTAAAGTGGCACCTGTCCTTTTTTTATCGACCCAATTTTTCACTTCATCTATTTCTTTCTCCTGTGAACCAACAAAGCATAATCCCGTTTCCGTTGCAGCAAGATACATTGACCAGTCATTATGCTCTAATTTTCCGTAATAAATTGGTTGCCTCTCTTCATTTTGCATGGGTGGTCACCTTCTTTTTATATTCATTTCTAAATTGACATGGTGTTGGCAAAAAACTGTTGAATAGGTAGTTCTATTTGGTTAAGTAGATTTTACTTTTTCCATTTTACTATTCTCAACAATTGTCATTCGTTGCTCTGCAGTACTTAAGATTCATGGTCTATTCTCTATTGTACACCCGACCGAAATAAAGAAAACATTTGTCCAATTAAAAAGCAAGATATGAAATATTTTACTTTTCCTTTAAAGATGCCTCTTCATTCATCAATGTAGGAGATTCATTGTTATTAAAAATTAAGATGAGACTGAGACAAAAGTGGTTTCAAACAAGCCAAAACCGAACTACTAGGTTCAGATACCTCGCTCCGGAAATATACTTCGCTTTCCGCGGGCGGCTGGTGAGCTTCCTCGTGCTATCGCACTCCGGGATCTCACCGAGGCCTTTGCTCCCGCAGGAGTCTTCGTATATTTCCTCCACTAAAGCAATACATTGTTCGTCTTTGAAGGTTAGCAATTTAGTTATGTCCCAGCCTCCTTGTATCTGTTATCTCTTAAGCTTTACTCTTTTGACCATTTATAATTTGTTCAACCTGTGCAATAATCGCTGCAACTATCTCACTAGCAGACTGTTGTTTACAGGAACGTGGATTTTGACCACACCACATAGACATCCATTCTGGTCGATTTTGTTTTCCTGCCTCACTTCTGATCGGTTTGGTCAGTGTGTTTTGGATAGGATATGCCGGTAACTCCATTTCATATTTTTCCATTTTAGTTATGAAATCATTGCGAATCCCTCTTGCTGGTTTTCCGCTAAAAGTAGAGGTCACGACTAATTGATCCTCTTTGGTGTTCAAAATGGCTTCTTTGTATTGCATATTTACCCCACTTTCTGAACTTGTCAGAAAAGCTGTACCCATTTGAACTCCTTGGGCTCCTAAAACCAAAGCTGCCAAAACACCTCTCCCATCAGAGATTCCCCCTGCTGCAATTACAGGAATATGAACTTGATCCACTGCTTGCGGAATAAGCGCCATGGTTCCAATCATCGCCTCATCAAACGATCCAAGAAACGTGCCACGATGTCCACCAGCTTCACTTCCTTGCATCACAACCATATCCATCCCAATTGCTTCATTAGCCTTTGCTTCCTCCACCGTTGTCGCAGTCCCCACCAACATAATCCTTTTTTCTTTTAATTGTTGAACAATTACTTTTGAAGGAAGCCCAAATGTAAAACTGCAGACAGGAACTTGCTCTTCCATTATAATTTCTATTTGTTTTTCGAAAGTAGCTGTAGTTATTTCATTCACTTCTGGAGTTTCCGCTATCTTTAATGCTTCTCGAAAAGGGCGGAGCCACTCGTTTGCTTGTTCAACTTCTTCCTCCAGTACATTCGGTGTTTCAGGGATAAACAGGTTAACAGCAAAGGACTGATCTGTGAGCTGCTTAATCTTCCGAATACACTCTCGTGTCTGCTCCGGACTCATATAACCTGCGCCAAGTGTTCCAAGGCCTCCCGCATTGGAAACAGCAGCAACCAGCTCAGGTGTTGTCGTTCCTCCAGCCATGCCTGCTTGAATGATTGGATATTTAACACCTAACTCATTAGTTAATTTATTTTCATACCACATCCTGCTTCCTCCTTTTTTAAAGTAAACTCCTATATCTTTACTTTAGTAGAAAATGAATGTGCCATCCAGCATTTTTTTTATTCCTTATGTGGATCCGGTCACCAGCATATGCCCCTATCATACATCTAAAAAAACTACCCTTTCCTACGTGATTAAAGAAATATCCGACTTTTTTCACTGGTCAATCCTTTTTTGCTGTTATCGACTATTATCTCTTCTCAAATCCCCTACAAACTATCATTGAAAAAGGTCTAAATAAAGTGAGACCATATTATCAGTCGAGGTTTTATTGAACGATTTGACTTGAAAACAATGAACTCTATTACAAACAATTCATTTTTACTTAAATGACTTTGAATTGCTGACTCAGATCACGATCACCTGCAAATATAATTTTATTCACGATGCTGATAAAGTATTTTGTCTTACTCGTTTAATAAAGTGAATGTTCCACAATATTGCTAGTCCAATGATCCCATAGGTAAAGAAAGGAGAAACGAGCAAAAATGTGGATATCGATATCGAATAAACCAGTGCTACCTTTACAACGCCCTCTAACAATAATATGCTCCCCCATGCAACGGTTAACAGACGGATATTCTTTCGAAACTCTGGCAATCTTGTCCATTTCTCTTTCATTGCAGCTTCGCCTCCTGCAAATCTTACGGCAAAATAATAAATGAGAGGTCTGGCAAAGATAAGTGAAATTAAAAATACCATGCCCAAAATTCCTGTAATGTAAGATTCCCGCAGCAAAATAAACTTCTCATCTCCACCAATTAAAACAGCAACAACCCCGAGGAAAATGCTGAGAAAAATAAAGATTGAAACTGCATCTATTTTTTTCCTTTTAATCAGATTGAACAGCGTATCACACAACGGGATTAAGGCGGCCACGGAGAGTGCCATTACTCCACTTGTATATGGTATTAACACACGATAGGCTAAATATGGCAAAGCGATATTCAATAGAATTGTGACAATCACTTCATTCCTCGTTTTTTTCGTCATAACTGTTCCCTTCTTTAATCTTTATAAATCTTATCTAACTTCAGAATTTCAATCAGGCTTGCAGTGTTTGGTCCAGCCATTCGAATATATAATGATTAAATAACTGTAATGCCCCAAAATGACAATGTTCCTCCGCAGCCTCTTCTTTAGTAAATTTCCGATACGTTTTTGGACAAACCAAGGCATTATACAATTGCTCAGGTTGACCGGAGAAAAATTGATCCGTTTCCGCTTCACAAACCAGGGTTGGACAAATGATTTGATTAGCAACACCTTCTAAGGTATATGGTTCAGTCCTTTCCAATAATTCAAGAATGGAATTTGCTCGAAAGGTGAACTTCCCATTTTCTATCGCCCAACGTACACCAGTATCCTCTCGCATTAGTTCTTTAACTTTCTCTTCAATTTCTTCCCGTGATACGTTTTGAACGTTTTCTTGCTCTTCTTCCATGTATGCTGCGCCCCTCTTGCTAAATTGAAAGCTATATAAACCATCGTTAGCAATACAGGCAGCAAGACGGTGTTCATAAGCGGCCGCACGTGGCGCAAGCAATCCTCCTAAACTGATTCCCATAAGAGATATTCGTTCAGAATCCACTTCAGGACGATTCAGTAAATAGTCGACAACTGGAGAAACCACATGTTCCCAATCCGGCCGAAACGGGAGATGTTGCTCTCTAAGAATAGATCCTTGACCTGGCCCTTCAAACGTTAGGCAGTTATATCCTCGTTGGATTGCCGCTGCTGCCCCTCCAAAATATAATTCTTCTCCTGTTGAATCATAACCGCCATGTATCACGAGGGTCGGGCGGGGTTGGTGCGAATCATCTACTCGATAAAAGTAACCGGTTAAGGTTGTATCCTCATATGGAATATTCACCTCTTCAACAGGCGTATTCATCAATTGACAAGCCTGTCTAAATGTGTGCCGACTGTTCTTCCATGTGGATAATATCCGTGGATCTTCAGGGTCCCCATGCAAGAAAAACTCAGCTGTTCGATAATAATTTGATGCCCTAAGATAAGCCTCCCGAGCGCTGATTCGTTGGCCAGCTGCCAGCGCAGAATAGCTAACCAGTGTATTTGTTTGGCGGTCGTGTACCATTCCTTATGCCAACTTTCGAAGTCCCCTTCCTTAATTCTATAAGCAGTCATCAGACATTCCCCAATATCCGCTCCTCCATAGGTTGCATAGCTTGTAGTGCGTAGTAGCTCGAACGAAAAGGTTTGATCTTCAAATATAAAACGCATATCCATCACTCCTTGTTTTTTGTAAAAATCTATTTCATAGGTTAAAATTAACTTATAATCATTTATATATCAATAATAACCTATGTTAAATTTAATCTATAGAAATAAATAATCCTTCATACTAGATTGCAATTGTTCAAAAGATTGTTGAAAGCTTTTTTATAGGTTAATATTAATTAACAACATACGAAAAGGATGGGTATGAATGAGTTCAATTCGCTTTGCTTTACTTAGTTTATTGGCCCGTGAACCACTGAGTGGATACGATATGAAGCAACAATTGGATGGAAGAATTAATATTTTTTATAAAATAAATAATAATCAACTTTATCCCAACCTCTCAAAACTACGTGACGAGGGACTTATAGAGCTACAATCATATGAAAAAGCATCATATAGACCAGCGCGAAAGGTTTATAAAATCACAGAAGAAGGTATTGAGAAGCTGAAATCGTGGGTTATGGAACCAAGTGCACCGGGTGCCTGGGACGAATTTCTGTTAAAACAGTATAGTGGATGGCTGGTTGATCCGGAAGTCATGCTTCTACAGGTTGAAGAGAAAAGGAAAGAGCATGAAAAACGCCTTGAAGAATACAAAGATAAGATTGATAACCTTAAAAAGCAGCATAGTCCTTTAACGAGTAACGAACCATTTTTTTCGTCGATTGCTGTACTCGAAATGGGGATCGGCTTTGAGCGTAGCTCCGTGGAATGGTGTGAGAAAATAATAGGCTGGCTAAAGGATAATAAAATGTCATAGGTTTGCGATTAGACGTAGCTTCATTCTGCAGTTTTTTATCTGCCTGAAATGGACTGAACAGGAATAGTTATCAAAAGGGCTTGAAAAATCTTTCTAAAACTTATAGGATGTATACTATATACATTACGATGAATTGGAGGTGGGTAGAGATGTTACATCAAGCTGTTTTAGTGCACGGATTTTGGACTGAGTTCTTATTTTTTAACCGTGCAAAATTTGCCGCTTTCGTTGTTAACGGGATACGTATGTCCTTTTTTAACAACTTAATAGCAGATGTAAAACGGTGAAAACATCTCTAAACCCATTATTATATTTACTTGGTTGAAGAGGAGCTTTTTCATGCTCCTCTTTTTTTATCCATATTTTTTTATGAAGTCATGGGGAAGTGTATTTCCCATGGCTTTTTTTGTAGTCATATTTCATTTCGTATAAGTACAAAGGAGGCTGTATTAATGATTGCATGTAGTGTTCAAGATGCTACAAAGCTGTATGGTGGTAACACTATTTTTAGGAATATAACATTTGAAATAAAAGAGAATGACCGAGTTGGTTTGGTTGGTCGAAATGGAAGTGGTAAAACGACATTATTAAAATTATTATCTGGAGAAGAAACGCCGGATTCAGGCCAAATTCATTGGAAAAAAGGTTCACAAATAGGATACGTGAAACAAATTGCCGACTTCAATCAGCAATCAACTACGAAAGAGGTTTTAAAAGGAGCCTTTTCAAAATTATTGCGTATTGAGGAAAAGATGAAAAAGCTGGAAATACAAATGAGTACAGAGGTCATCGACTCCAACATGCAAAAACTGATGGATGAATATGGTCGTCTACAAGATCTGTTTTTATCGGAAGGTGGTTATGAAATAGAATCCACCATGAAGAAGGTCGTGAATGGTTTAAATATGAATGGATTGTTAAATAAACGATTTTCTACACTTAGTGGCGGAGAAAAAACAAAAGTGGGCTTAGCCTTCATGCTTCTTAAAAATCCGAACTTTTTATTATTAGATGAACCAACGAATCATTTGGACATCGCGTCAGTGGAATGGTTAGGGAATTTTCTACAAAATTATCAAGGAACAGTCGTAATAGTATCTCATGATCGTTACTTTCTAGATGAAATGGTGAATAAAATTTTAGACTTAGATGAGGGAGAAATTCAGTGCTTTGAAACAAATTACTCAGGTTATGTAAAAGAAAAAGAAGAACAACTGCTTAGAGAATTTCAAGCTTATAAAGAGCAACAAAAGAAAATAAAGAAAATGAAAGAAGCAATAAAAAAGTTGAAAGATTGGGCGAACAGGGCGAATCCCCCTAATGAAGGCCTTCATAAACGAGCAAGAAATATGGAAAGAGCATTAGAAAGAATGGAAAAATTGAATCGTCCAACACTTGAGAGAAAGAAAATAAATTTAGAAATGGAAGCCACTAATCGAAGCGGAAAGGATGTGATCGTTTGTCAAGATGTTTCGAAAAGCTTTGGAGATCGCCAACTTTTCCAGCAAGTAAACCTGCATATTACTTACCAACAGAGAGTGGCAATCGTTGGTGAGAATGGAACAGGAAAATCAACGTTAATCCAATTAATGTTGCAGCAATTACAGCCTGATAGAGGTGAGGTTCGCATAGGAAGCAATGTCAAAATCGGTTATTTATCTCAGAATATTTTTTCTGATCTGGGGAATGAAACGGTCCTCGACACATTTCGCCATGAGGTAATCATGACCGAGGGAGAAGCAAGACAAGTGCTAGCAAGATTTTTATTCTATGGACATACGGTCTTTAAAAAGGTGTCACAACTTAGCGGCGGAGAAAAAATGCGTCTGCGACTAGCTCAATTGATGTATCAAGATACTAATTTACTCATTTTAGATGAGCCCACGAATCATTTGGACATTGAATCATTAGAAGTATTGGAAGAGGCACTAGAAAGTTATCATGGAACGATTCTAGCCGTTTCCCATGACCGTTATTTTCTTAATAAGCTGTTTGAAAAGATTTATTGGATCCAATCAAACAAAGTACATTGTTTCGAAGGCAATTATCGTTGGGCAAAAGAAAAAATGCTGATTGAATGACACCGAATCATTACAGCAAAAAGCCATAAGAAATCGGGTGCGATACCAATTTCTTATGGCTTAACTATTGGGTAAAGTGAGCCCTCTCAATCTGTAATCGAGTCAACACCACTTCCATTAATCTTCCTCTGTATTTTTGTCTTCTTTTTTCGGTAATCTACCTGCTCGCTTAACTGATTCTCTGAGCAAAAATTCGACGTGACTATTGACACTGCGAAATTCATCTTTTGCCCATCGTTGCAATGCATCGTAGAGTTCGGGATCAATGCGTAGTGGAAAGTTTTTCTTTTTAGCCATCATATGACCTACTTATTGGTAAAGTGATCCTGTATTAATAACGGGCTGGGTCCCCTGGTCCGAAACAATCGCAACAAGTAAATTATTGATCAGTGCTACTCTACGCTCATCGTCTAATTCAACAATATTATCTGCCTCTAAACGAGCAATCGCATCCTGTGCCATCCCAACAGCACCTTGAACAATTTGTTCACGTGCAGAGATAATCGCACTTGCTTGTTGACGTTGTAACATGGCTTGAGCAATCTCTGTAGAATAAGCTAAGTGTGTCAAGCGAGCTTCAATCACCTCAACGCCAGCAACCTTTAAACGTTCTTGAAGTTCTGTTGTCAATTCATCCGATACTTCATCTGCATTGCCACGCAGTGTTAGCTCATCATTGGTAAACGAATCATATGGATAAGTGGTCGCTACTGCACGAATGGCTGTTTCGCTTTGAATTTCAACAAACTGTTCATACTGATCCACATCAAAAACGGCCTTCGCCGCGTCAACGACCTTAAATACAACTACGGCTGCGATTTCGATTGGGTTCCCATTCACATCATTTACTTTCAATCGATTACTATTGAAGTTACGTACTCTTAAAGAAATCGTTCTGCGTACAGAGAATGGAACAGTGATTAATATCCCTTCCCGACGTACCGCTCCCATATACTTTCCTAAAAAGATAACTACAATAGATTGATTTGGTTGCACAATCGTAATCCCACTAATAAGAACAGCAGCAATAATAATCAGCACAATTCCTAAAATAAGTTGTGATTGAAAAACAAAAAACGCACCAATAGCTAGTAAAACAATAATCAAACCGATCCCCAATATTCCGTTTATGCTCCAAGCTTTCCGTTCCTCCATGAAATCACCCTTCCATATCTTATTTATATTATTATGATATCACTTTTATATCATAATGTAAATTCCTTTGTAAGAAATCAGCTGGACATGCGTCGCTCCATTCTTTCTACTCTAGGCCTTTTTCACCTCGAACCGCCTGTTTTTAAAGAAAAATCAATAAAGAATAACTTTGCCCATACCGACTTGCTTAATGTGAATATATTGAATGAGAAAACAGCATTTAAACGCAGGAAATTCCTCTGGTTAAATGATGCCGCTTTTCATTCTATATATCATTTGAAAGGAGCAGGACAATGTCTCTACCTAATATCCCCAATTTCACTCCTACTATTTCTGTTTCAAGAGATGATGTAATCAATTTACTACTCGCTTCCATTGCCATGGAAGAATTAGGACTTTCTCATATTATTAATGCAGAAGGAGAAAAAATCCAATACGCATTAGGTACAATACCCGGTTTAACTATCCCATCCACATTGGATGAAATTTTGGAGGTAAATGAGAGTGTACAAGATATGCTTTCAACTGCGATGAAAAAGGAGCTAATCTTAGAGGATAAATTAAGACGTGTAACAAGTATCATACCAAGTGGTGATATTGGACCGACCGGCGCTACTGGGCCAACCGGCGCTACTGGACCAACCGGGGCCACTGGGCCGACTGGTGATCCTGGACCAACCGGCGCTACCGGACCCACCGGGGCCACTGGGCCGACTGGTGATCCTGGACCAACCGGCGCTACCGGACCCACCGGGGCCACTGGGCCGACTGGTGATCCTGGACCAACCGGCGCTACCGGACCAACCGGGGCCACTGGGCCGACTGGTGATCCTGGACCGACTGGCGCTACTGGGCCAACCGGGGCCACTGGGCCGACTGGTGATCCTGGACCAACCGGCGCTACTGGACCAACCGGAGCCATTGGACCGGCGGGGGCTACTGGACCAACCGGCGCTACCGGACCAACCGGGGCCACTGGGCCGACTGGTGATCCTGGACCAACCGGCGCTACTGGACCAACCGGAGCCATTGGACCGGCGGGGGCTACTGGACCAACCGGCGCTACCGGACCCACC
>NZ_BORE01000032.1:0-29130 GCF_018333015.1 Bacillus sp. J14TS2
GTAATTTCATCTCGAAATCTAATGGCAAAACGACTTGATTTACGTTATAATATTTAAACATAAGGATACCTCGATTCTGTTTTTGTAGTGGTACTTTAACTTTATCAGAAGGTATCCTTTTTTTGTACATTTTTTCATTTTTTAATCAAATTAAAAAAGTGATTTCCTACTTCATCTTAGTAGAAAATCACTTTTTCTGTTTTTACTGGGTTTTGTCCCAGCCTCTTTTTGTTGTTTAGCGTATTATGTCAAATGCTTTTTTAATTTAAGTATAGGAAATACAATTACCACCGCACATTCTCAGATTTGAAATAGGAATACCTCGTTTTCAGTTCTGCAGAAGGTATATCCTGGCATAGTACAAGTTGAATTTAATGTATTGAGATGTTGAAAAGGTGTCTACTAACAGTTAAATCACAATAACAATTTCGAAAAGAGCAAGAGATTGATAGTGATTGATTACATATATCTGCTTACATGTGATTGTATAGATAAGTTGTTTGAGGCACTTGATCGGTTATTAGTCATAGAAAAGAAAATGAACATCAGATTGTAACGAGCGAAAGTAAACGAAAGTGAACATTCGTGGAGATATAATATAAAAAATATCATCATAAAATCAAGATCTTTTCTGCTAATTGCATCTAAAAAAAGATGAAACCACAGTTCAACATACAATTAAGGGTAATGTGATTATAGTGTGGCTAAATATGATTGATGGTGTATACCATGCGGATTTTAGTGAAAGAAGACTGGAAAGAAAGTGTAAACAAAAATTGTCATAATTATTTTATTCGAAAAAATCGTTGACATTTAAAATAGCTACATCTATAATGAACAAAAATAAACACAAATGAACATAAGGGGTATGATATGAATAGTAATATTATAAATTTAAGAGTTTTTCGATGAGCTACATCTAAAAAATGAAGAAATCATGCTTAAACATACAATTAAGCACAATGTGGTAACTATAAGATTGATCAGGAATATCTGATGTTCCGGAGGGGAGGATCTTCGTACAAGTGCTATATATTGTACTTATTGAAAGCGTTTTACCTATTGGATTAACTTTCGTTTTGTTACATGTTGTAATTCCTGCGTACATACTTTTACAGACGATAAAGTCATCATCTTTTTAAAATGTACTAGTTGAATTGGCGACAACTATATTACATCACATCCATCTATGATATATCCAAAATATTCTTCATATTTTTGGGGTTATAGTGTCAAAGAATAGAAAATAAAAGTTGGAAAAACTGTTTTGAATTTTGAGTAGTGAGGATACACTTGATCCTTTAGAAGGAAGCCTACAAAGCAAAGAACTAAGACATTAGAAATGGGGATCTTTTGTTTTTTTCGATAGTTACAAAGAATAAATCTCTATTCCATTAATTTTTTGAAAGGTGGCGATTTAAATGGCAGGATACTTAGTTAGACGTACTATACAATCGCTATTTGCCATCTTTGGTGCCATTACGATCATTTTTCTGATTGTTCGTGTTATTCCAGGGGATCCAGCCGCAGTGATGCTAGGGAGTAATGCCACCAGGGAACAAATACAAAATTTGAATGAAGCTTTAGGACTTAATGAACCACTTATAGTTCAGTACTGTAACTATATTATGAACGTGATCCAATTAAACTTTGGAGATTCATTCCGATTAAGTGGATCGGCGCTCGGAAATGTATTACAGCGCTTACCATACACAGTTACATTAGGCTTCAGTGCAATTATATTTGCGTTAATTATCAGTTTTCCTTTGGGGATCATGGCAGCCAGAAAAACAAACGGTATTATCGACAAGATTATATCTACCTTTTCATTAATAGGCCAATCGCTTCCTGAATTTTGGGTAGGGCTGATCTTGATTTTAATCTTTGCTCGTTTCCTAGGCATTCTACCAAGTGCAGGGTCGGGTTCTATTGCGCATTTAATTCTACCATCAATAACTTTGTGTCTACCTTTTATTGGAATGTTAATAAGGTTAATTCGAAATGGGATTTTAGAAGAGATGCGTCAAGGATATGTCCAAACTGCAAGATCAAAAGGTTTAAGGGAAGGGATTGTTTTTTATGTCCATGTTTTACGTAATGCTCTTATTCCGGTGATAACAGTAATTGGACTATTATTAGGAGATTTTATCGGAAGTGCTGTGATTATAGAAACAGTATTCGCTTGGCCAGGGATAGGTAGTCTTTTACTCCAATCAATACTTTACCGTGATTATTCAATTGTTCAGGCGTCTGTAGCTGTAATTGTTGTTTTCTATGTTGTGATTAATCTAACTGTAGATATTTTGTACGGATACATTGATCCGCGCATTAAAGTGGAGGAAAAATGATGAGTAGTAAAACACTGGTATCTGAACAGACAAAAATTGGACTAATAGATAAGGCGTCTTTAGATTGGGGTGTCATATTGCTATGTATTCCCGCAGTTATATTTGTTGTAATAGCAATAATTGGACCAATGGTTATCAGCTTTAATCCAATGGAAACTCATATTGAAGACCGGTTGCTTTCTCCTGGGGCTTCTCTTCACAATGGAGCAGTAACTTTGCTTGGAACGGATTCGGCTGGGCGAGATGTACTAATGCAGATTGTATATGGTGCACGCATATCATTATTAGTTGCAGTGTCCACTGTGTTAATTGGTGGACTGGTGGGTATGATGGCGGGAATGATTTCCGGTTTCTTTGGCGGTATTATTGACACAATAATTATGAGAATTGTAGATATACAATTATCCTTTCCTTCAACCATATTAGCTATTCTCTTTGCGGGGGTTCTTGGCCCAAGTGTTACAAATATAATTATTACATTGTCGATTACACGATGGCCAACCTATGCTAGGGTTGCAAGAAGTGCGACACTTGCTGTTAAAAATAAAGATTATGTAGATTCTGCAAGAGTAATAGGTATGAAGAATATGAGAATACTTGCAAGGTATATATTACCTTCATGCCTGTCTCCATTACTTGTAATTGCAACTGTTCAAATTGGATTAGTGGTGATCTCAGAGGCCTCTCTTAGTTTTTTAGGGTTAGGAACTACTCAGGCTAATCCATCATGGGGGCTTATAATTGCTAACGGTCGTGATTACCTTAGTTCGGCTTGGTGGATTTCTACTATGCCCGGTATTGTCCTAGCAATAGTAGTTGTGAGCATAGGATTTTTGGGAGATAAGTTGCGTGATAAATTTGATACATTTGTCGATTGAAAACTATTACCTAGATTATTAAATGCATTTATGTCTATTTTGGTAAATCACATTTTTATCAAGTGTGTTTATGGAAAGGGGAAGAGATTAATTTAAATAAGAAAACACGGAATATTAAGTGAATTAGTAGAACAATGTTTAGAATAATCAAACTGTTCGTTAGGAAAGTACGAGTAAAATACTGAAAAAGAGTGAGGAGAGTAAATGGTGGATTATTTAAAAAATTATTTAATGCGTGGTATGGGCGTGCTATTTCTCATGTTTATCGCCATTTTAAATGGCGGATGCGCTGGAATAACCAATGAATCAGATTCATCTGAAAATAAAGGCGAAAGCCTAATTGTATCTTATAATGAAGGAATTAATTCATTGGATCCTTATGGAACAAGTGGAGGTGAAGAAGCGACAATTCTTGCGGCGAGTCAAATATACGATACTTTGATTGAGCTTGATGAGGGGGAATTTAAATCAAGCGTTGCTACAGAATGGGAGCAGCCGGATGAAAATACTTGGGTATTTAAATTGAGAGATGATGTAACTTTCCATGACGGATCATCTTTGACAGCTACAGATGTAAAGGCATCATTGGAGAAATTGGTTGAAGGAGACTCTCCGTTGGATGTGTTATGGAATACGTTGGATTCTGTCGAAGTGACTGATGAGCATGAGCTTACCATCAAAACAACAAGACCTTTAGGAACTATGCTTTCTAATCTTTCTCTTTTATATATTGCTCCAGCAGATAAAATTGATGACGCAGATTTTTTTAAGCATCCAATCGGTAGTGGCCCGTTCCAAGTAGAATCTTTTAGCCCTGAACAAGTATTAAAGTTAAGCAGTTATGACAATTATTGGGGAGGAGCACCAAAACTAGGTGAATTAGAATTCAAAAATATTCCAGAAACGCAATCTCGTATGACATCTTTGTTAACCGGAGAAATAGATGCTACTTGGACAGTTCCAAACGACCAAATATCAGAATTAATAGAGTCTGCTGATGTTGATGTTGAAAGTATTCCTAGTTACGTATTTTACTTTAACTGGTTTAATAGCGGCAGAGAACCATTTGATGATGTAGATGTTCGGAAAGCAATGTGGCATGCTATTGACACTGAAGCTATTGTTAATGAATTGTTTGGGGAATCTGGCGAACAGGCAAAGGCACCTATTCCATCAACAGCATTTGGGTATTCAGAACAGGAACCTTATGACTATGATCCGAAACTTGCAAAAAAACTCTTGGCTGATGCAGGCTATCCAGATGGATTTGAAACTTCAATGATGTGGAGTGAAGGTGGAGGTCCACAAATTCGTGAGCTTGCAGAGACAATGATATCCTATTGGGAAAAAGTTGGTGTCAAAGTAAAACCCATCGTATTGGAAAGAGCCGAATGGATCGATAAACTTAATGCTTTGGATTGGGATATGAATTTACAAACTAATGCCGTCAAAACTGGAGATGCAGATTATACACTTGGACGTCTTTACACTTCGGAAGCAGACAGGAACGGTTATAAGAATGAAGAACTGGATGAAATTTTGAACGATGCAAAAGAATCAACTGATTTGGGTGAGCGGGAAGAGCTATATGCTAAGGCAAATAAAATTATTTGGGACGATGCAGTTGGGATTTTTCCAGTAGAATTGAATCATGTGTTTGGTATACGCAAAAATATAGAAGGATTTAAAACAAGTCCATCAGCCTCTATTGACCTTAGTGATGTATCAATAGACAAGTAGAAGTGCATTTTATTAATGTTCTGAGGCCTCATTTAACATTATGCGTAATGTTAAATCTGGGCTATTAGATTCTGGCCAATATATGTTGCTTCTGGTCCAGGAAACTATAAAATTGTCGCTTGTGGATAAGTTGTAATTTTGAGTTTTGCCATCTAGCTCCAGTGCCTAGCCCCTCGAGGCCAAATAACCCTGAACCTATGAAGGGAAAAAGCCCCTTCCTAGGTTCAGGAACATTTGCTTGTCGGGGCTGATCAAGGCGCTTGCGCTTTTGTTCATACAAAAAATATTCCGTATCAAGGTGACAATAAGCTTTTTCATTTACTGTTGTAATGAGGAGTCATGTTCATTTTTTCAATTATTGTGCTGTATGTTTGAATAGAAGGAGGACTTTTAATGGCATATGAACAGACCATGTTTAAAACATCGGAGTCTCGTAATGTGGATCCATTGATTAATGTACGTAATCTCTCCGTAGAATTTCATACGAATGCTGGTACTGTAAGGGCTGTCAATGAAATTTCTTTAGAACTTCGACAGTCCGAATCATTAGCTATACTTGGGGAGTCGGGCAGTGGAAAGAGTACTGCCGCTAAGGCTATAATGGGTCTTTTGCCCAAACCAGCCGGACATATTGTAGGAGGAGAAATTTTTTTTCAAGGTCAAAATCTTTTAAAGGCAAAAGAATCTGTAAGAAGAACAATGCGTGGGACTCAAATGTCTATTATTTTTCAAGATCCTTTAAGTGCACTTAATCCTGTGTTTACTGTCGGATTTCAAATTGGTGAAGCCATTCGTTATCATAAATCCTTGCCAAGAAAACAGGTAAAGAGAGCAGTTGTTGAACTAATGGAAAGGGTGAAAATTCCTGATGCTAGAAATCGAATAAATAACTATCCTCATCAGTTTTCTGGTGGCATGCAGCAACGAGTGATGATCGCAATGGCTTTAGCATTAAATCCCAAAGTTATTATCGCGGATGAACCAACAACCGCCTTAGATGTTACAGTCCAAGCTCAAATTATGCATCTTCTTGAAGAGCTTAAGGTGGAAGAAAATATGGGGTTAATTCTTATATCCCATGATCTCGGAGTTGTAGCAAACTATGTGGACAGTGTAGCGGTCATGTATGCAGGTCGTATCGTGGAAAAAGGTAAGGTAGAAGAGGTATTTCGAAATCCTGCACACCCATATACTTTGGGCTTAATGAATTCAATTCCAGCAGTTAACAAAGATAGTACTCGGCTAACTCCCATAAAGGGGGCCCCGCCAAACCTTATTAACTTATCACAGGGGTGTCCGTTTCAACCTAGATGTCCTTTTTCTCAAGACATATGTAAAAATGAGAATCCGACATTAACTGAGGTTACACAAGGGAGGAAAAGCGCATGTCATTTTTCAAAGGGGGTTCTGAATAATGGTTACGAATTTAGGTAAACCGATATTGAAAGTCAAGGATCTAGTTACCTCATTCCCTATTAAGAGTGATTTATTGCGAAAAACAATTGGGCAAATCCAAGCAGTTTCCGGGATAAATTTAGAGATCTTTCCTGGTGAGACTGTGGGGTTGGTAGGAGAATCCGGGTGTGGAAAATCAACAGTTGCCCGGACTATCGTTGGACTCGAAAAATCTACAAGTGGGCATATTTATTTTGAAGGTTATGATCTTACCACATTATCAAAAAGAGAAATAAGAACATTACGCGAAGATATCCAGTTAATCTTTCAAGATCCGGATGCTTCTTTAAATCCTCGGATGACAATCAGAGAACTTATCAAAGAGCCATGGAAGGTACATCCTACTGTTGTGAAAAAAAAAGATTGGGATAAAGAGGTAATAAAACTTATGGAAATGGTTGGTCTGAATCCAGATAGCGCGGATAACTATCCCCATCAATTTTCAGGTGGACAACGGCAAAGAATATGTATTGCTAGGGCTCTTGCATTAAAACCCAAGTTGATTGTTTGCGATGAAGCAGTTTCTGCTCTTGATGTATCAGTGCAAGCGCAAATTTTAAATTTACTTCAAGATTTGCAAAAGGAACTAGGCTTGGCGTATTTGTTCATTTCACATGATCTTTCGGTTGTACGGTATATATGTGACAGAATAGCGGTGATGTATTTGGGCAAGATTGTGGAAACTGGTAGTAAAACCCAAATTTTCCAGTTTCCATCTCACCCCTATACGCAAGCACTTTTGTCAGCAGAGCCTGTTCCAGAACCATGGCTTATGGACAATAGAAAAGAAATTTTATTAGAAGGCGACATACCTTCACCTGCCAATCCACCATTCGGTTGCCGCTTTCATACACGCTGTTGGAAGGCTAGGGATATTTGTAGTCAAATAGAACCAAAGCTTATTGAACATGAGAGGGGACAGCTTAGTGCTTGCCATTTTGCAGAAGTAGATACAGAAATATTACCAAAGTTAGTAAGTAAAAGTGCTAAAGCATAAAAACAAATATCTCTTTTGTAGTCAGAAAAACATTTTCTAAAGTTTTACTATTTACGCAAATTTTGGAAACAAATACAGGGTATAAACCTATTGATTTTAGAATATTTAAGGAGAATTATGTGATGGATGGTAATAAAATGAATATGTTGTTCTTATTTACGGATCAACAAAGAATTGATACTTTAAGCTGTTATGGAAATCAAGAAGTAAGTACTCCATCTATTGATCGATTGTCAAAAACAGGCATAAGATTTGAACATGCTTATACCCCGAATGCGGTATGCACTCCTGCAAGAGCATCATTACTTACAGGTGTAATGCCACATAAACATGGAATACTCACGAATTTCGATCATAATATTGGTTATCCCGAAGAAATAAGCGATGATCAGATTGCTTTCTCCAAGCAATTGGCAAATGCAGGGTATAGAGTTGGTCTTGAGGGGAAATGGCATGTGAGTGAAAAACAGTCTCCGTCTTATTTTGGTTTTGAAGGAGAGCATTATCCAAGTTGGGAAAATCCGATAAACCACCAGGCATACTTAACGTATTTGAAAGATAATAATCTTAAACTAAGTAATCTATCCAAAGTAATTAGAGGGACGCTTCCGAATGGAAAACAAACTAATGGAATTGCTGGCCAATATGATGGACCGTTGGAAGCAACTTTTGAATATTTTCTTACACAAAAAACTATTACTAAGTTAAGAGAATACGCCGATGGATATCGGAATGAAGGAGAACCCTTTTATTTGGCTTGCCATTGGTTTGGTCCGCATTTACCTTATAACGTACCTGAGCACTATTATAACTACTATGATTCAAATAAAGTAAAATTACCAGAATCATTTTCAGAGTCATTTATAAACAAGCCGAAAGTACAAGAAAAGTATTCAAGCTATTGGGCTTTTGATAGTTTTTCTTTAGATGAGTGGAAGAAACTGATTGCTATTTACAGAGGCTATGCAAAAATGATAGATGATCTAATAGGTATGATTCTTGATGAATTGGAGAATTTAGGATTGGAAAGATCAACGGCGGTTTTTTTCAGTTCGGATCACGGTGAATTTACCGGGGCACATAAGATGAACTCTAAAGGACCTGCAATGTACGAAGACATTTATAATGTTCCGTTAATAATAAGAATTCCAGGAGCACCTGAAAATGTTGTAGATAAGCATTTGGTTTCTTTAGTAGATGTAACTGCAACTTTTCTTGATATTGCGGAATTATCTGTACCTTCATCTTATGATGGAAACAGCCTTGTTCCCTTGATAAAAGGACAAAAGAAACCAGATTGGAGGGAAGAAATTGTTTGTGAGTTTCACGGCCTTCATTTTCCCCATCCATTAAGAATGATTCGAAATGCAAGGTACAAATTGATTGTTAATCCTGCGGACATAAGTGAATTATATGACTTAGAAAAAGATCCATTTGAGTTGGTAAATAAGATTGATAGTGTCGAGTACGAGAAGATAAAAAAGGAATTAGCAAGTAAACTATATTGTAACCTTAAACAAGGTAATGATGCTCTTTATTATTGGATTGGAGCAAACTTCGAATTGGATGATAATATTTTAAATGAAGGTAATTAGGTAGTTAGGTTTTATATATTGTTTATAAAAAAATAGAAGTGAGGAAGCGCTTTCTAAACATTTGTAGTACCGAAACATATGAAACAGCCATTAATGTTGAATTCCTCAAAGACCTAGACTTGAATAAAAACAAACCAAAATAATGTGACATTACGAAAGGAGTTAATGACTTAATGAATGGTATAGTTAATGCTAAACCCGTTGATGCTGTTGAGAATGTATCTGATTTAGCTAAGAAATACCCAAATGGGAGGAATGGAATTGTTTTAGTCAAGCTAACTGGGGATTGGTATTTTTATGAAAACGGTTGGAAAAAGGGTGGCTTTTATGTTAATAATGACATTTATCCTTTAGTAAATAACAATGGGCATCCCTTATATCTTGAAGGTGAAGAATCTTGGAACCAAAATCAAGACCTTTTTTCTTTGCCGACAGGCTACTATCGCTTAGGGTTGGCTACGGATGAAGAGAAGGCTGGGGACAGGTATAATCCAGAGCAAAAAAATCTACCTATTGATTATGGTGTGTGTACGATATTTGTGATTGATATTGATGGAGCTGGGCGTCATCACTACGAAGTGCACATGAATGCAAAAAATGTCACATATACAGGTGAAATTAATGGTGACGGTGTTTTTACAGGGTGGGTGCAAAGCGTAAAAATTAAGGATGAGTCTGAAATCCAACGGAAAAGATTAACTTTTCCAACAGGAACATCATTAGGTACAGATATGGGGTTGCCAGAAGGAGAAGTATTAACCGATATTCGTGATTTAGAGCCTGGTTTTTATTACGATATATTCAAAAAACCTGGTGATCATCCTAATGGAAAGTTGAACGCTACTCCCATTGATGGTTTACCAACTGGGATCAACCCAACCAGTGGGTATTTCCTTTTAAAGAATCAATCGGATATAAATGGACGATATTTTTATTTGTTAGCCCATAGTATTAGTCCCGTTGTTTGGTTTGGGATAACAGACCACCAAAACAGGATAGACTGGAATATTCAAAAGTATGACCAAGGCAAATATCATTATTTATTAGGTGAATATATTGCTAGATTGCAATTGCAACCGAAACAGGACAGTGACTTCGAATTTATGATATTGACTGACACACATGTAGATCGGGAAAGCCCAGAGTATAAGAAGTCATTGATCGCACGGCAAGTATTTGATCATGCCAATTATGTCACGGGAATGTATGATTTATCCTTCAAAGTACATTTGGGTGATTGGGTGGATGGATGGAAAGAGCCAGTGAAAGAACTAGCTGATATAAATGATGTGATTGGCAGATTTTTTAAAGACCCTAACACCTTAAATTATGGGGTCTTAGGAAACCATGATAATTCCGGAGTGTATGCACGTGAACAAAATGAGGAACACCGAGACCCTTTTTTGTTATCGGATCTTATTCCGAAGGACTTACAGGATAATTTGATGGTTTATCGGACGAATGACGACCAAGTGTCATGGGGTAACAATATGTATTATCGTGACTTTGAAAATGATAATATCAGAGTGATTTTTTTAAATTCTTACGATGTGCCATATACGACAAACGATGATGGATACTTATACCATGACCCATTTCACCAATCCGCGTATGGTAAGGAACAGGTGAATGACTATATTGACGCTTTAGAAACAACACCAGATGACTATCAAGTGATGATTATGTCGCATAATATTTTCGATAATGTTTATAAGGACGATACAATGTTTAACGGGGACACAATGCGCAGAATTACAACTGCTTTTCAAAATAGTAGAACAGATGAAATATATACAACGGACATTGATCCAACAGATCCCGATTATTGGTACTATGAAATAGAACGAGACATTGATTTTGCAAATAGACCAAAAAATCGCGTGATTGGTAGTTTTTCCGGGCATGTTCATAATGATGGTTATCATATCTGTGAGGGTGTTCGCTATATACAACAACTCTGTTGCCTGGCAAAAGAATTCACACCTTATACTGTAAACGATACAGCGTTTGATATAGTTAGGGTAAATAAGAATACTGGAAAAATAACTTGTTTCCGCTATGGCAATGGTACAGATAGAGTGTTTGATAAGGTAGAAGAAGCATAATGCAATGGGTATGTTAGTTCCGGTAACACATCTATGCTGACTAAAAAATGTATCAAACACTTGAAAGTTCTTGCGGATATTTAACATGACTAAAGTTTTCTTTCTTAAAATAATCCTTTGGTTTATATTGAGGAGAGTTGAATGAATTAAAAGGGTTAATCAAAGATAGAGCAAGTGAACTAGCTACTCTATCTGAAAATGGGTACGGAAGTCTTGAACTTCCGTACCCCAATTTAATATATCAGTTGATTTGTTTCTCAAAAGCAATCCGCTTGTTTCCGTCTTCTAAAAAAATAACACCACAATATGTGAAATCATTTTTTAGCAGGAGCTTTTGCATAGGCAAATTTTGTTCATGTGTATCGATTTTAATATTGTTGATTCCTTTATCAATACACATCTTTTCTATAATTTTCATAACCTCAGATGATATCCCTTGCCCTTTGTGTTGCTGATCTACTGCAAGTCTATGAATAACAGCATACTCCCCATCACTCAACCACTTGCCATTATAGATTTCTTTATAGGTTTTTTCCCCGTCAAAAGAAATCGCCGCAGTGGCGACAGGGATGCCGTCTTTTAATAAAACATAGCTATATCCATTTTGCATATCATCTTTGATGGTTTGGATATTGGGATAATTATTTTGCCACTGATCAATATGATTGTCTTTAAAATATTGTTGGGCCTGTTTGAAAATGGACATAATCTGATTGATATCTTCTATTGTTGTTTTTCTAAACTCCATGTTTTTCTCCATCTTTAAATTACTTATTGCAGTCCCGCATAAAGCGAGTTAGAACGGCGTTTTGTTATGGGTTATTGACTTTTGCTTTAAAAGATACGAGGTTTGCTACAACTATTATAGTAGGGTTCCTATATAGTTGTTTAATTCTTAATCGACTAAAGACCCTTTTTATTCAATAAGAAAACGTTATTTTTTTACAATTGGAATATAAATATCAAAATGAGGATCATTCGGGTCACGATCAACTGGATAATGCTCATGTTTAATTGGCATATAAGGATCATAATAATTTACACCAGATTCTCTAAATGCGGTATAGTTACTATCAAATAACCATTGATGTAAATCCGTATAGGTCTTTTGTATATCTTCTCCTTTGTTATGTGTTGTCCTCACATACGTCCATTCAGGAACCCAAATTTCAATCATCCCATCAGGAATTTTCTGCTTCTCACTAACTTCATAAACCGCATAATGTGCGAATCCATTTTCAATTACATGATAAGATAGCCCTAATTGAACATTAGGTTTCACCTTATCCTCTATCTCATTGGTGCGGTCTTCAGCTTGTTGAATGACATTTTTTAAATTTGGTACAATTTCAGAGAATGTTCCCTCCCATTTTAATCCTACTGTCCGATAGGCCGGTAACGTTATAATTTCATAACTCAAATTATTTCCTCCCTTTCCCCTAAAGGGCCATCAATTTCTTTTAACAATTTTCTCTCAGAACACTTGCTTGCCGGAAGCCAACAGGATGGTGGTCAGAAAGGCGTTGCGACGTACAGGATGTACTAGTGCAGACGAAGCGACAGGACGTCGCGTTTGAGTCTGCCGCCAGGACGGCGCGAATTTAGCCGATGTTCTGCATAATAACCTGAGCCAAAGAAAGGCAAAGAACGCCTTTCTTTGGCTCAGAACATTTGCTTGTCGCCGATAGGCGGGCGCCTTGCGCTTTTCTTGTTTAGGAAATTATAAAATTGTAGCTTGTGGATAAGTTGTGATTTTGAGTTTTGTCGTCTAGCTCCAGCGCCCAGCGACTAGCAAACTTTCAGCTTCTTCCTACGATAAGTCAACATCGGCTCATTCTTCGCCGTGTATCCTTTATCTCGTCAGAAGCTTAAAAAGTTTGTACGTCGCTAAACGGGCGCTTGCGCTTTTGTTCTTTAAATTGCCCAGTCTCCATTTCGGAAGATAGGAACAATTGTACCATCTTGCTTGATGCCGTCGATATCCATTTTGTCAGAGCCGATCATGAAGTCAACATGAACATCGGAAGTGTTCATACCATGTTCTAATAATTCTTCTTGACTCATTTTTGTCCCGCCTTGAATGGTGGTTGGATACGCTGAGCCGATCGCTAGATGATTGGATGCATTTTCATCAAATAAGGTGTTGAAAAATATAATATTTGATTGAGAAATAGGTGATGGATCTGGAACTAAGGCCACTTCGCCTAAGCCTGTCGCCCCTTCATTATCATGAACAAGCTTTTTAATCGCCTCATCACTCTTTTCAGCAGAAATATCAATGATTTTTCCATCTTTAAAATGAACCTCTATGCCTTCGATAAGGGTACCAGCATAACTTAGAGGCTTCGTGCTACGAACGACCCCATCCATGCGGTGAGTATCAGGAGCGGTAAATACTTCTTCCGTTGGCATATTGGCGATAAAATCTTCACCCTTGGGATTATAGCTTTCAGCACTTGCCCAAATATGGTTTTTAGGTAAACCCAAAGTTAAATCTGTCCCAGGTGCTGTATAGTGGAGAGCATCAAATTGAATTTCATTTAATACCGCGGCTTTTTCATTCAATGTCTTTTTATGTTCTTCCCAAGCAGCAGTAGGGTCATCCTCGTAAACACGGCAAGTTTTAAAAATTTGATCCCACAGGGCATCCACTTGTTCTTCAGAAGTAGATAGGTCAGGAAAAACATGTGCTGCCCAACCAGCGCCAGCAGCTGCAGCCACTGTCCATTTTACATCATCATTTTGCGTAGCGATGCGTTGAGCTTTGAAGGCTTTACCAGCTACATTTTGGTAAGTAGCAACTTTCGTAGGATCAACCTCATTTAATAATCCCGGATCACTTGAAACAATTGATAATCGACTTACACGATGGTTCAAAACATGGTCTTCAGATTCCTGAATTTCGTAATCAGGTATATTGGTAAGGACTTCAACGGGCTGATGTAAGTAATGCAATTGGCTTATTTCATCATCAGACCATTTGATAATTACTTTTTCAGCTCCTAATTGATAGGCTTCCTTTGTAATAAGACGGGCTAATGGTGCCTGGTCGACTGTAACCGTCATTTTTACCCAATCTCCAGACTGGACATTAATTCCTTTTGCAACTAATAGTCTTGCGTATTTCTGCAAGTTTTCCTCGAAATTTGGTAAAGTCATTTTAAAAACCTCCAGTTATTAGTGAAAGCTAGAAATGTTTACTCGACGCTTTTTAAGCGATTACAACACGGCATAGATAGTGGAAATACATGGTTGTCTTAATAAGGGTATCTATATAACCACCTGATATTATACTCTACTTTTTTCCGTAAATATACTCCCTTGCTTGTCATTAAAAGAGAACAAACAAATAATCCCGAATCAGTTGACTTGATCCGGGAATTATTAGAGTACCATTTTATATTTGTGGAGAATAAATGGTAAGCGGGGATCACCTGAGAGTCAAACCCCCAAATGGTTCACCAGATTAGCGTGAAGTATAACCAGCATCAGCATGAATCGTTGTTCCAGTGATATAAGAAGAGTCATCAGATGCTAGCCATAGACTTGCTTGTGCAATTTCTTTCGGTTGTCCAAAACGGTTCAATAGACTTAATTGTGGTGCATATTCTTCCTCTGTAAAACCAAATTGATCCAAGGCTCCGCGCAGCATTGGTGTGTCGATTGCACCAGGGGCTACGGAATTGATGCGAATGTTTTTTGAACCATACTCCATTGCAGCTACTTTCGTCATCCCCACAACGCCATGCTTTGCTGCTACATAAGCAATGTTATTAGGCTGAGGACGAAATCCACTAACAGAAGAAATATTGATAATCGAACCACCATTATCCTGTTTTAACAATTGTTGTAATTCATATTTCATACAAAGGGCTGTCCCAGTCAGATCTACGGAAATAAGTTGATTCCAGTAATCTTCATCAAACTCAGCTACGGGCTTGTCATCTGGAGTTAAAGCTGCATTATTTACTGCAACATCCAATTTGCCAAAAGTATCAACGGCAAATTGAACCATGGCTTGTACTTGCTCAGATTTCGAGATATCTGTTTTTATAAAAGCTGCTTCTCCTCCGCTAGCATTGATTGCTGCTGTTACTTCATTTCCCTTTTCATCATTAAAATCTGCAATCACAACCTTTGCTTTTGCTTCTGCGAAGAGCTTGGCAGTAGCCTCGCCCATCCCCATGGCTCCGCCTGTTACAATTGCTACTTTTCCTTCTAGTACTGGAAATGTCATAAATCTTCCTCCTTCACTCTTTATATTTTCACTATATGATTAAAGGTTCCCCTATTTCAATCATCAATAACCTGAAAGTGTACAGTAACATACAAAAGATATATATTTGTATAGAAAAATGTTGAAATAATACTCTTTATTATAAAAGGAGAACAGAGGGGAAAATGATGATTGATAAACGAATACAGCGTTCAAAAAAAACTTTAAAAGAAATATTTATTCAGTTGTTAGCTCAAAAACCTTTTGATCAAATCACGATAACAGAGATTGTGAGAACAGCAGGCTATAATCGTGGCACCTTTTATTCGCATTTTGAAACTAAAGAAAACTTATTACAGGAAATAATTCAGGAAACTCTTCATGAAATGATCAAGGAAGTACGTCAACCATATAAAGAGTTAAAAAGAGTGAATATGAAGGAATTGCAAGCAAAAGATCTTACCTTTTTTCATTACTTTGAAAAAAACGCCCAATTATTTAATATTTTATTAAGCGATCATCTCCAGGTGGATTTTCGATATCAAATGGCAAAAGCGATTGAGGAATTGTTTATTAGGGAATATCAATATGAAATAAAGGAAGAAACACAACTTGATCCAAAATGGTTATATATCTATCGATCGCATGGAATCGCAGGTCTCGTTATTCGGTGGATTGAAGATGGCTTTTCTCCGTCTTCCTATTATATGTCTGAACAGATTATTGAATTGATGCTTATAAAGACTGAGGTTTTCCAAGTAAAGAATTAACAAGTTCTATTTGTAAATTTGTATAGGTGTATACATAGTCTAGGTTGGTGTCACAATAAACAATTACATTCAACATGAAATACTAAAGAGGTGAAATTATGGTTTGGATAGGTGTTGTTACAACTCTTCTTTTTCTTTTGTTTGTGTATTCATATTTAAGAGAGCCGAGGAGAATAATTAATGGTTTATTATTTAATGTTTTTATTATTTCCTTCTTGCTGCTCTGTTCGGTGTATGCAATTCGAACGGATCTTCAGGCACTAAAATTCTTAATTGTTATTCCGATTATCGCCTTAGTTATTATCATCCCATTCGGTGTAATCGCGCTGATTGTCGGACTTTTTATAAATGCTCGGGTTCTTATAAGGAAGGAAGGGAGGAGGCTAGCTAATTCGTTAACAATGATTACGGCACTTGGAATTATATTCATCTTAATCATTAGGCAATTGCATCCTTCTCAATATGTTTCCGATCATTTACAACCACTATTCGGTGGAGTGTCCTTAGTCATGCTTTATTTCTTTTTTAATTTGTTAAATTTCTTTACTGCATATACGTTATATCAATTTAATCGGCCAAAATATAGACAGGATTTTATTATTGTTCTTGGAAGTGGCTTAATAAAGGATAAAGTTCCACCCCTATTAGCTAGCAGGATTGATAAAGCAATAGAATTCTATAATAAGCAGAAAACAAAAACTACTCCACCGAAGATTATTCTATCTGGGGGTCAAGGTGCTGACGAAAGCCTTCCAGAGGCTGAAGCTATGCAACAATATGCTATTCAGCACGGTATTCCGGCAAAAGATACTATTCAAGAAAATCGATCTATTAATACGTATCAAAATATGAAGTTTTCTAAAGAGCTATTAGACCAATTGAGCCTAAATGAACCGTATAATAGTATTTTTACAACTAATAATTTCCACCTTTTCCGCGCTGGTATTTATGCTCGAAAGGCTGGTTTAGATAGTCAAGGAATTGGAGCAAAAACGGCCCTTTACTATTGGCCAAACGCCATGGTTAGGGAATACATAGCAATTGTATCAATAAAACGCAAACAACATTTAATCGTGGTTATCGGTATTATGACCGTCTCATTACTATTATCTATTGTCAGCTGGTTATTCGTTTATTAAATTACTATAAAATTTTCATGGTTTATATCTTGCTTTCCGTACCACTCGATTAACCATACCCAACCTAAAAACACCTCTACTGAAAGGGGATAGAGAACAAGTCTTCAACAATGAAAAAGGAATGGAGGGGTTCTCTTTCTTTTTATGAGTAAATGCTAAGAAAATCGCAAAATGACGAGACGCTAGTGGGAATAGCATCAGCTAAAGACCTCACAGCTTGAAGGCTAAAGCGATGCCCGCGACAAGGACGCCTTTTGGCAATTTTCGACTTCGGGGACAGACTCGATAACTGATTTCCATTAATTTTTACTCATGAATCATCCAAACTCTGAATAGCAATAAAGGACAAGGGGGAAAATGTCTGACGATATGATCAGTATTTCCTCTTCCATTTTGCTTTGAAAGGGTGTGGAAAAGGAATGATTCAAGCCATTTTGGAATTATTTACGACCGCGGAAAAGGCAGAGGCGATGTTAACTAATCCCATCATCGAACTAATATTCATGGCTTTGTTTATTATATTTATTTTGTCCCTAGGGATTCATATTTCCTTGTATATGAGGCTAAGAAGAATACGTAATCATCTAAAAGAAACAAATAAATTGGACATGGAACCCCTGCGAACTTTTAAGGAACAGTTCGAAAAGAGACAAGAGAAGGATACAATTAAGGCAGAAACGTTCGTACAAGAGCGTTTTTCAAGCTGGCGATTGTGGAATATACCTGTTGTTGGGCTTATTAAAATCGTGCAAATGACGGTATCGGTTTTTATCCTTCTTGGTGTGCTGGGAACATTTATTGGACTAACGATTTCTTTAGGAAGTATTCAAACGACTGAAGATCAGCTAGTTGAAAATGTTACAGGAGTATTATCGGGAATTGATGTGGCTTTTTACACAAGTATTGTCGGAATGAGCTTCTCACTATTGATGACATTACTAGTGAAACTCTGCAATACAGAATATATGTTAACAGATATCATGTTAATGGTTGAAAGTCATTTGGAGGGGCATGAGCAAAATGGAATGACCCGCCTTATTCAAGTCTCGGAAACAATCAACCAATCAATTATAAGTCTACAGCAAACCAATCAACAATCTCTGCAAAATATGGAAAAAGCTTTCACAGGTTTTCAAGAATATACAACAGGCTTACAACAATCAGCAAAGGATTTAGCTGCTTTTAATGAAGGTCTTTCGAACAATTTGCAGGATTTTCAAGAGCTATTTCAGCAAATGAAGCTGATTACGGAGGGATTTCGTGAAGGGACAACAGAGCTGAATAAAAATTTTGCAGCCTTATTTGCTTATTTTAAAAAAGCGGATAGAAGAAATGAACGATTAGCAACAGCCTTTGAACAAACCTATGAAAAAATGCAGGAAACCTCAAATGTCCAGATTCAAACATTGGGTCGATATGGAGAATCGGTTGATGAACTTAAAGATTTTACAAGCGCCCTTGTAGAAGAACAAGGTACGATCCGCCATACAGTTGATAAAATGATGCAAAAGAGTGATGAATTAGTAAAGAAGATGGGAGAGCATAATCAGGAGTTTAAACAAGTCTTTGGAAATGATATAACGGGTAAATTAGCAGGGATTACTACTCATTTAAGCAAACTGTCACAAGAATTTGATCAACTTGGCAATTCGATTGTTCACTTGCCCAAAGCTCTAGAAGTCATTAATCAAACTCAAAATGAATATAAACATATACTGTCCGATCGTTTTCGTGAGCTTGAGGATTTCAATCGAACATTTAGTGACCATTTAAAAGATCATTCCACACAATCAGCAACTTTTGAACAGAATGTGCTGGAGGCTTCTCGAACATATGAACAAATGGGCATGAAAAATAATCAGGTGATCACCGAAATGAATGCTGTTCTATCGAAAATGAACCAGTCATTTCAACAGCGAGAGCAACAGTTGGATACAGGAGTGGACCTGTTAAAAGAAACGCTCTCAAACTATGTATCCAGTCTAGAGGGAACACTTGGGGGAAAATTAGACCAGGTTGCGCGAAATATTGGCGATTCTATTGAATTGACAACAAATGGAATGAGGAAAGAATTCACGGAAATCCGCAGAGGATCAGAAGACATTCAACAAAATAGTTTTCGTTCGATTCAGCAATTATTACAGGAGCTGGGGCAGGAGTTTCATACGTTCAATCGACAGATGAATTCGATCAATCGTATTGAACAGGAAGCCGTTCGTGTAAATAGTGGGATGGGATTGAGCCGTAATGACTACTAAGTATATGCGCCTTTTTAGAAATGAGCAAGATGATTCTCATTTTTGGCCTTCTTTTACAGATCTTCTAACAACGATTTTATTGTGTTTTATGCTTATTTTTATTATTATGATGGTCACCAAATCATTGCAAATTAAAGAAATGAAACAAACGATTGATCAAATCATGGGGGTTCGCTCACAATTGGTGGAGGATTTAAAAACAGAGTTCAAGGATTCCGCAGCAGGAATTGAGGTTGATGAAAAAACAGGAGCGATGATCTTCAATACAGAGATTCTCTTTCCTTACGATCAGTCGGAATTAAAGCCAGCTTCCTTAGAATTTTTAGATGAATTTGTTCCCAAATATTTAGATGTATTATTGAAGAGCGGATATGAAGATTATGTGGCTGAAATTATTATTGAGGGACATACCGATCGAGATGGGAGCTATTTATATAATTTACGATTAGCACAGGATCGATCCTATAGTGTAGCGGACTATATTTTAAGTGAGGATTTTCCATATAAAGAGATTCAGAAGCAATTAGAAAATAAATTAACCGTTAATAGCAAATCATATTCAGACTATCGAACAAACGCACAAGGAGAATACAGTGCAGATGAATCGCGACGAGTAGAATTTAAGTTTCGATTGAAGGATGAAGAAATCTTAAATAAAACCAGAGAACTTTTAGGTAATTAGCAACAAAAAAACATGAGAAAATTCTCATGTTTTTTTGTTTGATAGATTTATAAACCTATTCGACAGTAATGTAATGAATTTGAAATATAAATGTAATGGAAAAAATCCCTATTTGTCGAAAGATGATGTTATAATGAAGTCAAATCTTATGTACTGTCACTTTTGCACTAGTAAAATACAACTATTGAGTTAGGATTTTCTTGAAAAGAGAGTCCGTCATACATAATTATAAACGAATAATCTTTCAGTCTATTAAAAAAGAAAAATATAAGGGAGTTTAGGGGAGAAAAATGAAAAAAAATAAATTACTATCTGTTAGTCTGACGTCTATCATCGGGGCAAGTGTGTTATTTTCTACTTTTTCTAGTTCGTCCGTATTTGCGAACGAAGAACTAGATCAAAAGATTGAGATGAAAAAGGAAGAAATATCGGCATTAGAGCAGCGTGAAGCAGAAATGAAAGCTCTCGTGGAGAAGCTGGATGCTAAAGTAAATGAGACAAATGCAAAAATTAAAGCCAATGAGAAAGATGTTGCGAAGACCAAAGATGAGGTAAAAGCATTAGAGAAAGAAATTGCGGACGTGAAGAAAAAAATTGAAGCTCGTTATAAAATGCTCGAAAAGCGAGCGCGTTCCATTCAGCAAAGTGGTAATGGCGTTACATCGTATATAGATGTACTTCTAAATGCCGATAGCTTTGGAGATTTCGTTGATCGAACCGTTACTTTGGCCAAGATCGTTGATGCTGATAAAAGCATTTTGGATCAACAAAAAGAAGATATCAAGACCTTGGAAGATTCGGAAGCAAAGTTAAACGATAAATTAGACAAGATTCAAAAAGAACTTAAAGAAATTGAAGGATTAAAGGAAGATCTTACATATCAAATGAATGATAAGAAGAGCATGTTGGCTTCAGCAAAACAAGAACAAAATAGTGCAAATGCTGACTTAAGTGATTTAGAAAATCAAAAAGCTGAATGGTTAGATAAAGAAAGAGAAAAGAAACTGAAAGCAGAAGCAGAAAAGCAAATTGCTAAAGAAGCCGAAAAGGAAGAATCATCTTCTGAAGAGAAAGAAACAACATCAGAAAAGAAAGAAACAACATCAGAAAAAAGTAATGAAAGTAAAGCAACAACGACATCGACAGCCGCAGTGAAAGAAGAGAAAACGACTGCTAAATCAACGACTCCTGTATCTAAGCAAGGGGTAGGGGCGATTGAAACGGCGATAAGTGTAGGATCATCAATCGTTGGAAACTCTCCTTATAAATGGGGAGGAGGTCGAACAACTGCTGATATCCAAAATAGAGTATTCGATTGTTCGGCGTTTGTTCATTGGGCATATGCATCAGGCGGGGTAAATCTTGGATGGTCAACAGATCAACTTGTGAATAATGGAAGAGCCGTAAGTGCTTCTGAAATGAAGAGAGGCGATCTTGTTTTCTTTGACACATACAAAACTAATGGACATGTTGGGATTTATTTAGGGAACGGCACTTTCCTTAATGATAATACCTCCCATGGTGTATCGATTGATTCTATGAGCAATACCTATTGGAAGGGCGCTTTTAAAGGTGTTGTACGACGTGTAGTTGAATAATTAGAGAGTTTTACTATGACAGGTTCTGAAGTGATAATTAATTGCTTTGGAACCTGTTTTTTGACGTTATATTTTATTAAAGAAAGATAAGAGATTTTTCGAGTGCGGAGAGGCAATAAGACTTCAACTGATTAAAAGTTCCCTTTATCACGACATGTGATAGTGATTCTATTATTCTATCCATTCTTGTCAAAACACTTTGCACAGATTAGTTAGAAGATAAGGAGAGAAATACGGGGTGGAAAATTAAGATAATTTAAATTTATTACTGAATTTTGTCTTCTCTTGTTTTACAATAAGGTAGAAAACTCGTTCTATGTTTTTTGTATAAGCGTACAATAAGGAATATTTAAACTTATGAACAAAAGCGCAAGCGCCTTGATCAGCCCGACAAGCAAATGTTCCTGAACCTAGGAAGGGGCTTTTTCCCTTCATAGGTTCAGGGTTATTAAGCAGAACATCGGCTAAGTTCGCCACGTCCGCATGTCTTCGCCGATGAACTCACATCCTGTGAGCTTCTCGGGCTAGACGCTGGAGCTGGAAACTCAAAATTACAACTTATTCACAAGCAACAATTTTATAATTTCTTAAGCTATAAAAAGAGTTAAAATCATAAGGAGTTGTGAACAATGAACACTTCGATTCAGGAGCAGTTTCTTCATCCTTCGGAAGAATTTACGCCCATTCCATTTTGGTTTTGGAATGATCGTCTCTCAAATGAGGAGATTCGTCGACAAATTCATGATTTTCATGAAAAAGGAGTAAATGGGTTTGTTTTACATCCAAGAATCGGAATCCCAATCGAGATAGAATACTTATCTGATCAATTTATGAACTTTGTAGAAGTCGCCGTGCAAGAAGCAGAACAATTAGGTATGTCTGTTATTTTGTATGATGAAGCGATGTACCCTTCAGGATCGGCAAATGGAAAGGTGGTAAAGGAGAATCCTGAATATGCAAGTCGCGGTTTGAAAATGATCGAATATTTATGTGTTACTGGGATTAATGAAGTTATTTTAGATTTAGAAAAAAATGAAAACGTTGTTTCTGCGCAAGCGATAAAAAAACAATCAGAGTCTGTAATTTATGATCATGAAACTCAGTTGCTTGAAGTAATGAATGACAAAGTCCAGCTTACTTGCCCAGAAGATGAAAATTGGTCGATTTTAGTTTTCGTTGAAACATTTTCTCGCGGGACAATTCGTGGTATTCATTTTGGAGAAGATGATAGAGAAGCCAATGCGCCAGCCTCTACCGATTTATTAAATCCAGATGCAGTGAAGAAATTTATTCAGCTAACACATGATACGTATTATGAAAGACTAAAACAATATTTTGGTCACACAATTATTGCAATGTTTACTGATGAACCCGATATATTAGGAAGAGGTTCATTACGTGGATTAAAGCCATGGACAGTGAACTTCCTAGAATTTTACAAAGGAAATGGAAATGTGGAAACTGACTTGCCTTTACTATGGTTTGAGGCTGGTGAAAGAACAGCTCTCGTCAGAAAAAATTATCGAAAAACCGTGAATGCGAAAATGACTGAATCATACTATCACCCGATTAGCAAGTGGTGTCATGATCATAATATTGCCTTAACTGGTCATCCAGCAGCTAGTGATGATATTGGGTTATTAGAGCATTTTCAAATACCTGGGCAAGATGTGGTGTGGCGCTGGGTAGCCCCTGAAAATGGAAAAGCGATAGGCGGGCACCATTCTACAGCGGGAAAATGCTCTGCAGATGCTGCCAGACATCGCGGCAGACGCCGAAATCTCAATGAATTTCTAGGGGTATGTAGTAAAGAAAGTGATTGGGCTTTAAGTCCAGGTGATATGAAATGGTATATGGATTGGTTATTAGTAAGAGGAGTGAATTTATTATGCCCCCATGCTTTCTATTATTCGATTGATGGGAAGAGACGAAGTCATGAAAGACCGCCTGATGTCGGACCGAATAATAGCTGGTGGCCGTATTATAAACAATTTGCGCAATATATGAAGCGTTTAAGCTGGCTCATGACCGATAGTACAAATGAAACAACCATTGCGGTTCTATGTGAAGAAGATTTTCTCCCTTGGAAAATTGTTAAACCATTGTATGAGAATCAAATCGAATTTAATTATTTGGAAGAATCCCTTTTACAATCCTTCAGTAAGATTGAGGATGGAGTGATACGAATTGCCAATCAAAAATATGAAGTTGTGGTTATCGAAGCAGATCATCGTTTAGAAAAGTCCATTATCCGTGCATTAGAGGTATTTATCGCTGGAGGTGGTCAAGTAATTGTTTGGCATGAGAAAAACAGCAGGCTATCTAATCTGCAAGCTACTTATATTTGCAAACCATCAGAAATTTTGGAAGCGATTCCTTCGTCGAATCGCAATGAGTTTCATTTGATTCCTAGTGACCCATCGATACGGCTAAGTAAGGTAAGAAAAGATCAGCTTATTTTCTATTTGCTTGTCAATGAAGGTGAAGAGGATTATCAAGGACAAATTTGTTTGAAGGAAGAGGGAAAGGTTGAAAGATGGGATCCATGGAAGTCTACGATAGAGGAATGTCCTATGTATGAAGATGGGATGTTACCGATTACTCTTTCACGCAGATCCTCGATTGTCTATTGCGTTGATCCTACTAAAGAGCCGTTTATAGAAATAGAGGAATCATTTGAACCACAGAAAAAGAAATTAACTTTAACGGAAGCATGGAAAGTCGATCATAGACTGCTCCCCTTAAAGGATGGTGTCCTACGGCCCTGGAATGATTGGGAGGGAATGGCATTTTTCTCAGGAACTCTTACGTATGAAAATAGCTTTCATCTTGATGAAATAGCCTCCATCGAACAACTTACGGTTGATTTAGGAGAGGTATATGAAATTGCTAAATTATTCCTCAACGAAAAGGAAATAGGAGCGGCAATGTGGGCACCCTATACATTTAATCTAGATCCGAGTTTTGTAAAGAAAGGGCGCAATATTATCCGAGTGGAAGTAACTAATAGTATGGCGAATCAGATGGATCAAATTTCGTTAAGATCAGGGCTGATTGGACCGGTTGAATTGGAAATTGAAATAAAGCCATTCAATCAAGAGAGGAAAGATGGGCAACATCTTCGTAAAGCGAATGGCTAAGAGAGACAATGAAATGTTACACGAGGAGTGTCATGTATGGAGAATAAGAAAATCAATGTTTACTTAGCAGGGGATTCAACTGTTCAAACTTATGATTCTAGTAGTTCTCCTCAAGCAGGTTGGGGACAATATATCGCTAATTATTTTATGGATAATGTACATTTTTTTAATCATGCAATTGGAGGTAGGAGTTCTAAAACGTTTATAAAAGAAGGAAGATTAGAAAGAATAGTGCAGAAGATGAAAGAGGGAGATTATCTTTTCATCCAAATGGGGCATAACGATTCTACGAAAACTCGTCCAGAACGTTATACAGAGCCTTATGATGATTATAAACAGTATTTGAAGCAATATATAAAAGTAGCTCAAGAGAAAAAGACTATTCCTATACTGATTACCCCAGTGGGACGACTACATTATGTAAATGGAGAGTTTCTTGAAGACTTTGGTGACTATTGCAATGCGATGAAGGAAGTGGCTGAGGAATATAATGTGATGTTGATTGATCTAATGAAGGAAAGTATCCATTATTTCTCTTCCTTAAGCTATAATCAAGTGTTTCCGTTTTTTATGATTTCAGTCAATGAAACAGATTGTACCCATTTTACTGAAAAAGGGGCTAATGAGATGGCGAGATTAGTAAGTGAAGGAATAAAAGGGTTAACCATTGAACTTTCTCATTACGTGAAATAAAGGAGGCTTTTATATGAGTTTAGAACAGGGGACCCAGCCACTAAAAAACAACAACTTGCTTCTTCAACCTATTTTGCTTGGAAAACTTGATCTCTCTGCTGCTGGGAAAAATACGAAGATGTATGTGGGTGATTTAACAGGCGATGGCAGGATGGACTTATTAATGGTTCAACCAGATGGAGGGATTGATGATCGCTATATCCCTCATCAAGTCCAATCAATGACTGCGTTTGATTTAGAAGGACGGATATTATGGCAAAGGGGAAAGCCAGATGCTCATCCCGGTGGACCCGGCTCTGATTATCCAGTGCAAATCTATGATATTGATGGAGACGGCCATAATGAAGTACTGTGTGTCATGGATAAGAAGTTTCATATTATAGAAGGCTCGACTGGAAAGATCAAGAAAGTGTATGATTTACCGTCTGAATATGCTCATGATTGTATCATGATCGCGAATTTAACAGGGGGAGATTTTCCACAAGATATCATTTTAAAAGACCGTTATAAGCAAATGTGGGCAATGAATAGAGATTTCCAAATGCTTTGGACGTATAAGGGAAATATCGGGCATTTTCCCTGGTTTTTTGATTTTGATGGAGATGGTCGGGATGAAGTGATGGCAGGCTATGATTTTTTAAGCGCTGACGGGGAAAAATTATGGTCTTGTGCAAATTTAGAAGATCATGCAGATTGTATATGGATAGGAAATGTAAATCCCGATTTATCTGATCATTATCAAATTGTTATTGGTGGCAGTGTGACTGTGATGTATGACCATTATGGAACAGAGATATGGCGATATGAAGGATCAATTGAATCCCAACATGTCAGCTTAGGAAAATTTCGAGACGACCTTCCCGGATTACAAATCGCTGGACTTGATCGCATTATCCGCGGTAACGAAAATGGAAAGGATGGTTTGTTCTTATTAGATGCAAATGGAAAAGAAATTTGGAAAGAAGATCGTAAAACAAAAGGCTGGCTCACCATCATTGAAACAATGAGTAATTGGGATGATCATCATTTAGATTATATTTTAGCTTATAGAAGGGGTGGGGGAGTAAACCCCACTTTATATGATGGGTATATGAACTCCGTACTACAATTTCCAGAAGATGGCTATGTCGTACATGCAGACTTATTTAGGAGTGGATATGAAAACGTAATCATCTACAATGACCTGAATGCTTATATGTATGCAAGTAAGCCCATTTCTTTATTTCAAGGTAAAAGAGGGGGACGATCTCAAGAAAAAAGGTTATATTCCGTGACACTATATCCAGGAGGAGAGTATGATTAGATTCAAAGGATCTTTTTGATAGCAGGTTATATCTGAAACAGGAGAGGAAACGATCTGCTGTTTATCGACTCTCTACCTAGGAATTTATAAAATTCTTGGCTTGTGGATAAATTATAATTTTGAGTTTTGTCGTCTAGCTCCAGCGCCCAGCGACTAGCAAACTTTCGGCTTCTGTTTGCGTAAGTCAACATCGGCTCATACTTCGCCGTGCTGTCTAGCTACAGACGGCAGGAGCGAGAGACTCGCAGGATGCGAGTCCATCGGTGTTTCGACAGGACGTCGAGCCTTTAACCGATGTTCCGCAAAATAACCCTGAATCGCAGAAGGGGAACTTCACCCTTCTTTGTTTCAGGAACATTTGCTTGTCGCTCCTAATCAGCCGTCTTTCGCATTTCATGTATCCTTTATCTTAGGGTTACAGGATGTAGGTAGAACAGCCGACGTACAGGATGTACTAGTGCAGACGTTGCGATTGTCGTCGCGTTTGAGTCTGCCGCCAGGACGGCGCGTTTTTAGCTGTTCATCCTTACTATGAAAGTTTGTACGTCGCTAAACGGGCGCTTGCACTTTTGTTCATATTAGGAGGGATGGGAAATGTATGTAGCAGGTCAGAAGGAAATGCAAGCTATGGATCGATATACAATAGAAAAAATTGGCTTGCCTGGGGCTGTACTGATGGAAAATGCTGGAGCTAAAATGGTTGAAGAAATAGTAGCCAGTACTTCTCAGCCACATCCGCAAATCATGGTTCTCATTGGAAGTGGAAATAATGGTGGCGATGGTTTTGTAATTGCTCGCAGGCTCTTTGATTTGGGATTTAAACCAATTGTCTGTCTACTAATTGATCCAGCTCGAATAAGAGGGGATGCCAAAGTCCATTGGAATGTGTATAAGAATCGTGATTTTCCTATATTTCATATCGAAAAGGAACACTTAGACAAGCTTCAAAATAAAATGTCTGAGGCTGATATTATTGTCGATGCTATACTTGGCACAGGTATTAAAGGTGCAGTTAGAGAACCATTGGCACAAATTATCAAGATGGTCAATCAACACGCCAATAAGAAAATGATTATTTCCGTTGATATTCCATCTGGTGTTGCAAGTGATGATGGAAGTGTGGAAGGAGTCGCCATTCAGGCAACTAAGACAATTAGTTTTGTCTTTCCAAAAAAAGGTTTTTTCTTACAAGCTGGTCCGCAATATATTGGAGTCTGGAAGACGGTTGATATTTCAGTTCCTCCATCTATTGTTGGAAAGTTGGGTTTAAACATGCCTAAGCTGATAACTGAATCACTTATTCAAGCTTCCCTTCCGAAGCGGCCTATCAATGGGCATAAAGGGACATTTGGTCATGTGCTTGTTTTGGGTGGTTCACGTTCTTTTATAGGAGCACCGACCTTTGCGGCAAAGGCAGCACTTTTCGGTGGTGCCGGTTTGGTATCTTTAGCGATCCCTGAAACGATTTATGAGATTGTCGCCAGTCAGCATCCCGAATTTTTATATTTGCCATTAGCGGAAAAGGACGGACATTTTTCTTGCGAAGCAGTGACCCAACTTTCAGGCAAATTACCGCAATATGATACAATTGTGATTGGGCCGGGGATGAGCCGGTTTTCTGAAGGTGAAAAGTGGTTAGAGGATCTTTTTAACGAACTGCAAGGACAATCGGTTGTCGTCGATGCGGATGCATTGTTTTTACTTAGAAATCAAATGGACTTGATCCGGGCGTATAAGGGAGATGTTATTTTCACTCCACATCCTGGGGAAATGGCTAATTTATTAAACTGTTCAATCAAAGATGTTGAAGAGAAGCGTCTGGAAATAGCGGAAAGCTTTGCTAGAGATAATCGGCTGTACTTAGTATTAAAAGGTCATCGAACAATCATTGCTACACCAGATGGGAACATGTATATAAATCCACATGGGCATGACGCACTTGGAAAGGGTGGGAGTGGCGATGTTTTGGCTGGTCTGATTGCTTCCTTTTCAGCCCAAGCAGTGACAGCAGAATCAGCAATTATCACAGCGACTTATTTACATGCCAAATCAGGGGAAGATCAAGCTAAAACATTATCCCATTATGGAGTAACCCCGCCAGACCTACTAGAAGGTGTGAGAAGGCAATTGAACGAGCTGACATAATGGCTAGACCTTCTATTTAAAAAACTAGCTATTCTTCCATAAAAACGATCTTCTATGAAAAAAATGGT
>NZ_BORE01000033.1:0-26444 GCF_018333015.1 Bacillus sp. J14TS2
CTCTTGTTTTCGGATCATTATAGCCACCCACTTTTACTTGATACTTGTATTGTAGCTAAAAAAAGATATGATTCCCATCATAAATTCGAGGAATCATATCTTTTTCGGACTTTTTCAGTGGCCTCCTAGGCAGGAGCTTGTTTTTTTCACCAATTTTCTATTTCTGTTCGTTCCTTTTTGGCATTTCCTTTTTTATGGGATCTTTTTTCAAGTTCAGCTTCTACTTCATCCAAAGCGACTCCTTGATCGGCTAACATGACAAGACAATGATAGAGAAGATCGCTACATTCATTAATAATCTCCTCTTTATCTTTGTTCTTAGCGCCTATAATAACTTCTCCAGCTTCTTCAATCAATTTTTTCGCGATTTTGTCTGTCCCTTTTTCAAAGAGATAGGTTGTATAGGAGCCAGCGACAGGGGTTGCTTTCCGTTCTTGGATTTCATTCATCAAACGTGCATAAATCGTTTGGTTCGAGGACTCTGTTGCTTCTCCCTCTATCTGATGAAAGAAGCAGGATTTCTCACCTGTATGACACGCAGGACCTAAAGGATCTACTCTGATTAAAAGCGTATCCTGATCACAGTCTAGCTGAATAGATTTAACCAATTGTCGATTCCCAGATGTTGCACCTTTATGCCAATATTCCTTGCGGGAACGAGAATAAAACCATGTTTCCTTTGTCTCAAGTGTACGTTCATACGCTGCTTCATCCATATAAGCGAGCATGAGCACATCGTTTGTTTGATCCTCGACTATAATCGCAGGGATCAATCCTTTTGAAAAATCAGGCTTCATTTATTTTCACTCCTTGGTCAAGACAAAGCTCTTTTACAGCTTGAATACTTGTGGTCTGTTCATGAAAAATCGATGCGGCTAAGGCAGCAGCTACATTTGTTTGTTCAAACACCTCGATAATATGCTCAGCACTGCCACAGCCTCCTGATGCAATAACAGGGATGGCAACAGCCTCGACAACCGCTCTCGTTAATTCAAGATCATATCCATCCTTCACTCCATCACGATCGACACTCGTTAATAAAATCGACCCTGCACCAAGCTGCTCTACTTTTTTAGACCATTCAATCGCATCTAATCCTGTATCTTTTTGTCCCCCACGCGTCATCACATGCCATGTCCCATCTGGAGCAAGCTTCGCATCTACAGCCGCAACAATGGACGCAGCGCCAAATTTTTTCGAGGCTGCGGCAACTAACTCGGGATTTTGAACAGCAGCAGAATTAATTCCTACCTTGTTGGCGCCAGCCTTCAGAATCCTTTCAACGTCCTCAAGAGATTTAATTCCGCCACCAACAGTAAAAGGAACCGTCGCCTTTTCAGCCACTTTCTGTACCATCTCAACAAGCGTATCTCGCTCTTCTGTTGTCGCTGAAATATCAAGAAATACAAGTTCATCAGCACCAGCTTGGCAATAAGCTGTCGCCATTTCAACAGGATCGCCCATTTCTCGAAGTCCTTCAAAATGGACACCTTTCACAACTTTCCCATCTTTGAAATCTAAACAAGGTATTATTTTCTTTGCTGTCATATATGTTCAACCCCTTAATTTGATAGTGCCTTCGTACATCGCCTTTCCAACAATTGCTTCTTGAATGCCAATTTCAGCAATCGCATCTAAATCAGCTTGATTACGGATTCCACCTGAGGCAACAATATCACAGCTAACAGCCTCATGAATTTTGCACAATTGCTCAAGGTTCGGCCCTTGCATCGTTCCGTCTTTGGAGATATCTGTAAAAACAATTCTTTTTACACCTAACAGCTCCATTTTTTGCGCAAATTCAAGATAATCAACCTCTGTTTCTGTTTCCCAGCCTCTTGTCGCCACTTTTTCATCACGTGCATCAATGCCAATCACAATATTATCTTGATATTCTTCTAAAGCTGCTTTCAAAAATGCCTCATCTTCAAGAGCTGCTGTGCCGATCACAACTCTAGACACTCCTGCCTCAATATAGGACTTAACCGTTTCTAGCGTCCGAACCCCACCTCCCACTTGAATTGGGACAGAGGAAGAGGTGGCTAGCTTTGAAATTAAATTGAGCTGTTCCGGCATCCCAGACCGCGCTCCATCCAAGTCCACCATATGAACAATCTTTGCTCCATCTTCGATAAAAGTATGTAACTGAGATTCTGGAGCGCTCCCTACTTGCGTTGTTTGTTTAAAATCTCCTTGATAGAGTCTGACACATTTTCCATTAATGAGATCCATTGCCGGTAAAATAACCATTTTCTTCCCCCTTGTTAAGAAAAGTGCAAGCGCCCGTTTAGCGACGCACAAACTTTCATAGTAAGGATGAACAGCTAAAAACGCGACGTCCTGGCGGCAGACTCAAACGCGACGACAATCGCAACGTCTGGTCTGCATTAGTACCTCCTGTACGTCGCAACGCTGTTCTTACCTACATCCTGCCCTGAGATAAAGGATACATGAAATGCGAAAGACGGCTGATTAGGAGCGACAAGCAAATGTTCCTGAAACGAAGAAGGGTGAATTTCCCCTTCTGCGATTCAGGGTTATTTGACCTCGAGGGGCTAGGCGCTGGAGCTAGATCCAAACACTAGCCAAATTTCTTTTCTTATTTTATTAAAATTGTACAATTTATTCTCGGATAGCGACAATTTATTACCGGATAGACTTACTTTACGGGCGGATAACCCTATTTTTCGAACGGATAGCCTATTTCGAGTTATTCCAGTACACCCTTCGTGGAAATAACCCCTTCTATATTTGGATCAATACGGACTGCTTCTGCTAAAGCGCGCCCAAGCGCTTTAAAGAGGGCCTCAATTTTATGATGGGTATTTTCCCCATATAGAATGCGGGCATGTAACGTAATTCCTGCGTTGAATGCAAAGGCGCGGAAAAATTCCTTCACTAATTCTGTATCAAAATTCCCTAAAGATTGAGTGGAAAAATCGCCTTCAAAATGAAGATAGGGGCGGCCACTGATGTCTAATGAAACGAAGCCAAGTGCTTCATCCATTGGCACATAGGAGGTACCATAGCGAACAATTCCTACCTTATCGCCTAAAGCTTCCCGCACTGCTTTCCCTAGTACGATCCCTGTATCTTCCACTGTATGATGACTATCAATATGTAAATCACCTGCAACTTTTACGCTTAATCCAATCCGACCATGTCTAGCAAATGCTTCGAGCATATGATCGAAGAAACCGACACCTGTTTCGACTTCAACTTGACTCGGATCATCTAAACGACATTCCAGTGCAATATTTGTTTCCTTTGTCTCTCTTTGATTAGAAGCTATTCTCATCTCTTTCACTCCTACTTATTCACGATTATGATTCATTCTTATGGCAACAGCTCGGCCGTGGCCAGCAAGTTCTTCCTGTTCTGCAATACTTTCAATAGCGGGAGCTGCCTTTTGTAAGGCCTGTTCTGAATAATATACATAGGTCGTTTTCTTGATAAAATCGTCTACCGATAAACCTGATGAAAATCTCGCCGTCCCTGATGTTGGTAATACATGATTCGGTCCCGCAAAATAATCTCCAACCGATTCTGGAGTATGGTGCCCGATGAATACAGAACCAGCATTTTTCACTTTTCCTAAATAAGATAAGGCGTTATCGATTTGGATTTCCAAATGTTCGGGTGCTAATTCATTGACGAACATAAAAGCTGTGTCAAGCGAATCAACGAGAACCGCTCCCCCTTCATTTTTCAATGAGGTTTCTGCAATCTCTCTTCTAGGTAAACTCTCACATTGTTTCTTTAATTCGACTATTGTCTCATTTATTAGCTGTTCAGAAGTGGTAAATAAAAAAGCACGTGCTTTTTCATCATGCTCTGCTTGAGCAATTAAATCGGCTGCAACATATTCAGGACGAGCTGTTTCGTCGGCAATGATTGCAACCTCTGAAGGACCGGCAATCATATCAATACCCACATCACCAAAAACAAGAGATTTTGCAGCTGCAACATATTCATTTCCAGGTCCAACAATTTTATCGACAGCATCGATACTTTCTGTCCCATACGCCAATGCAGCAATTGCTTGGGCTCCACCTACTTTATACATGGTTTGCACACCAGCTATATCTGCAGCAACCGATAAAACAGGGGCGATTTTCCCCGCTTTTGCAGGTGTCACCATGACAAGTTGAGAAACACCTGCTAAAACCGCTGGTATAGCATTCATTAGCACACTAGAAGGATAACAAGCCTTCCCACCGGGAACATAAATGCCAACTCGTTCAATCGGCCGAAATAATTGTCCAGACATCACTTCATCTGTTACTTGCATGATCCGCGATTGTTGGAGCTGTTTGGCATGAAAAGAGCGGATATTCTCTGCAGCCTTCTGTAAAGCTGTTACTACATCGGCTGGTACTTCTTTCCATGCAGCTTCTCGTTCTTCCTTTGTGACAACAAGACTTTTTGGTGCGCCCCCATCAAATTTTTCCATATATTCCCGCAAAGCAGTATCGCCATTCTGACGCACATTTTCAATAATTGATTGTACTGTTTTTAGAGTCGACTCCGCAAATGGCTGTTTTTTTGTTTTTTTTGAAATAAATTGATCTGTAAATTTATTTGGAGAATAAATCGAGATCATTTGACAACCTCCTCAGTTCGAAAAGCTTCGATAAAAGGATAAAGCATCGCTTTTTTTAATTTCAAGGAATTACGATTGGCAATACATCTCGCCGAAATCGAGAGCATCTCTTCTTTCACAATCAAGCCATTTTCTTTTAGCGTATTTCCTGTTTCCACAATATCGACAATATTATCAGCAAGACCTAGAAGTGGAGCTAATTCTACTGAGCCTTCCAATTTTACAATATCAACAGATTTTCCCTGTTTCCGAAAGTAGTTTGTTGTAATATTAGGATATTTGGTTGCAATTTTTTGCTTACCTAGTGAGGTACTAGGTTCAGGTTCTCCTGCAACAGCAAACCGGCATTTCCCAAACGGAAGTGGAAGCAAATCAAAGACATCAGGCTGAACTTCTAGTAAAATATCTTCGCCAACGATTCCCAGGTCCGCGATTCCATGTTCCACATATGTGGCGACATCAATCCCTTTGGCAAAAAAAGCAAAAAACTGATCCGTTTCTACTTGAAGTTTTCTACCTTTGTCAAGTAAAGGGGCTACATCGAATCCCCGCTCTTCAAGGAACTGGATAAACTGCTTCTCTACCCTCCCCTTTGTTAAAGCGACAATAGGTTTCGTCATCTTTCCATCACCTCTATCCTTCCATCTTTTTCAATGATTTCTAGAATAATATCATATTGAATATGTGCCAATGGTTCTGTTTGAATATCCACAATTGCATCCTGATATTTCATCCTTACTTTTTCTGCTTCCACTAAAGTAGCTTCAGAAGCGATGACACAAATATGGGGAAGTTCCTTTGTCTCCTCTATATGTTCTGCCAATACATCCACATCAAAAGCTAAGCCGACAGCGGAGATTCGTTCACCGAACTGTTCATACAGCCGATCATATCTCCCTCCTGAGAAACAATCCACTCCTGTTTCTTTCAAAAAGCCTCTGAACATCGTTCCTGAATAATAAGGAAGATTTTTTACTCTTCCTAAATCAATTAAAATCTCCTGATTCCCTGATTGTTCTACGATTCTAGCAAGCTTTTTCAAGTGGTCGACTATCTCCAACAAATCCGCTCGATCTTTCCAACGTTCTTCATAGTCTGTTAAAATCTCTAAAGAGCCAAAAGCATCGACAAGGGAAGCTAATTCTATTGCGCTTTTTTCATTTTTTCCATTAAGGGCAATTTGATAAACCTCATCTTTTTTCTTATCATGCATCGCCTGTCTTAATCGCTTTTCATCTACTTCCGACAGCGATAACGGTCTGACCAAACTTTCAAAAATTTCAGTGTGGCCTAGTTCAATGAGACAATCTCCCATCTGTAACTCTTTCAATAAAGAGCTCGCCATATATAAGCTTTCACTTTCTCCCATTAAAGGCGGTAAATGCAAGGATTCCACACCAATTTGATGGGATTCAATCCCTGGGATTGATTGTTTAAAAACGGACCCAATGTATCCCCATTTTTGCGGGACCTTTGCTTGAGTTGATAATGCGCGTGCAATCGGTGTCGTCCAGTCAGGACGTAACACCTCAATTTCACCTTCCGGATTAAACCATTTCATCATATCCTGTAATTTCATATCCACATACTGATTTGTAAAAGTAGCAGCATACTCTACAACTGGTGTCGAAATCAGGGAGTAACCTCTTCTTCTTATTACTTTTCTGAATACTTCCATCACATGGAAGCGATGATCAATAGAAGACCCCATCTCATCTCTGCTACCCGCCGGCAAAAACATACAAGTCACATCCTGTTTCTTTAATTCACTATCACTCTATCGAACTAAAGGATATTTTTAATTTCTTATACTGTATCATACTATAAAATGCATAGTCAATGCTAAAACTGGAAAAAAGAATAATTGTACAAACCCCTAATTATGGTGGACGGATGCGACAAAATATCAAGACTAGTGCCACATTGAAGAGGGATGGAGAGTGAAGGGGAATACCATAGCCTAATTGTTCTTACATAGCAAAAAACCTTAGCAATGATTCATATCCTTCAATGCTAAGGTTCAGTCATTCTAATGTCTTTGTTACTAGATTTTTTGGTACGAAGAACTTTGCAAAAATTGATTGAGTAGTTCCACCAACTCATGGAATTTAAAGCACAAATGAAACCCTCTGAACTCATTTTCTAGCTCATTCATACATTTTGTATAAAAGGACTCTAAAATTTCATAAAGTCCCTGCCATTTCCTATTAACTCCATTACTCTTGAGCTTTTTGTCGCTCCACAAGTTCGGTCATCTGTTCCTCATATTGGCGCAAGTATTCATTAACATCCTTACCGGAATTGGCGAACTCTTCAAATTCCCCCCATGGAATACTTCCGTATTTAGCTGGATTATCCGGTCCTGTTGCATAGCCGTTTTCGAAAAGTGCTTGAAGATGTTTATCACTTATTTCTGGCTTCCCTTCACCAAATGCGGCCTGTACATCAGGATTTACTAAGATAGAAGTTGTACCTTGTTTAGATTTTTCCATTTGTACTTCATCAGACAGGAGGTAAGCAATCATTTCCATAATCAATTCTTTATGCTCACTAGGTTCTGTAATCGCAAAGCCACCACTATTAGGCTGCGGATTCAAACCTTCATACCCTTCCCAAACAGGATAAGTGGCAATATCAATATTATCTTTTTCCAACCAACCCCAGTTCGTTCCAGAAGGTGCCATCGCCACATTGTCTTTACCAAATTCAGCTCCCCAGTTCATTAGCAGACTGCCTGGTTCCTCAGTTGGATAATTCCCTGGAATCGAAATCGTATCTTCAATCATTTGGAAGAAACGTTTATAATCGTCATTCCCCGAAATATTCACTTCATCTGTATCAGGATCAACAGCTTGTGTGCTAAATTGCGTCCATGCATCATAGGGTACATCAAGATCTAATCCGCGATATTCCACACCATTTCTTTCACCTGTTAAATCTTTTGCTAGTTCGACAATCTCTTCCCATGTCATACCATCCTCTGGGTAATTCACGCCAAATGTATCAAATACATCTTTATTATAGTGTAATGCCCAGGTTGGACGGCTATTCGGAATGGCATAAAGGCTGCCTTCATCATTTGGATCTTGTTTACGTGTATATTCAACAATCGAAGGCTCTAATTTTGAAATGTCAAATCCAGCCTTATCAACGATTTCATCATGATTATACGCTAAACCAAGCTCATCCATAAACTGTATATGTGTGGCAATACCTAGAGTGACAATATCAGGTGATTTCCCCGCGGCAATGATATTTTCTAATGTTTCGGGGTGGTCAGTTCCCGCTTCTTGAACTTCAATCGTCACATTTGGAAACTCCTCTTTTAAAAGGTCTCCATAATCCTTCAAAAATTCCTCTTCTCCCCATTGGTGTGCCCAACGAATTGTCGCTTCTTGCTCTCTTATATTCGTCTCTTCGACTTTCTCTGTGTCATCACCTTTTTTGTTATCGTTATTATCTCCATTTACAGATTCATTCGAATTACCACATGCTGTTACAAACGCTAACATACAACCAATGACAATGAATAATACTAGCAATTTACTTTTCTCTCTCAATTTGCTTTTCCCCCTTTTTTTATTTTCAATATCCCCCAGCTCGCATAAGATAGAGCCAGCCCATCCCGATAAAACACGACAATATATTATATTCGTTCATATGAATTTGTTGGGAAGATCACCTCCTAAAATACCAAGAGCAACCTCTTTTCTTCAAAATAATAAAATGTCTCTTTCTCTATATTCAAAATTATGAATCTATTTCACTAACAATAAATCTCCTAAACAAAAGTTTGCCTTTCCTCCTGCTCGAATGTCTTAATTACTTGATCATTAATATGCACAGGCACCATGATTTGTTGGACCGCTTTTTCATTTTGGAATTGTGATTGCAAAATTTTGACGGCGATTTCCCCCATTTCCTCCGAGTTTTGTTTCGCTGTCAAAATTGGGTAAAGATCCAATTCACGGTCCTGATCAAAAGAGGCAATAGAAAATTCTTCTGGAATCTGCTTGTCAAGTCTTTTGGCCGCTTGATAAGCAATTTTGCCAGCATAAGCATTCATAGCGAATATACCCGATATATCAGGATTTGCTTGTAAAAATCCAACTGCTTTTTCTATTACATTCTCATGAAGGATGTCAGTAAACCAAGCCGAACGATCAATGGGCATTTTCGCTTCTTCGAGTGCTTGCACAAATCCTTTAATTCTGTCTTCCACAGTAACCGTTGCATAATTTGGTGTAGTAAACAAACTAATTTTTTGTTGATACTCGCAAAGTCTTTTAGTCAATTGATAGGCACCTGTGACATTATCAGAATAAACCGCAGATGTTTCAATTCCTTTCAGATAACGGTCTAGTAAAACCAATGGAAACCCGTCCAATGTAAGACGAAGGATCTCTTCGTTATATACCTGATTATCAACAGGAAAAATGATTAATCCTTTTACACCTATTTTCAACATCATCTTGATCGCTTTTTTTTCGACATTACTATTATGATGCGATTGTTTCAGTATTAATCCATATTCCATTGCATTAACAGCGGTTTCAACACTAGCCAAAATTTGGGCTGAATACTGTTCAACAACCTCAGGCATAATCAAACCGATAAGCGGGATGTCGGATTTGGACTCGCTGTATGTTTCCTTTCTTGCCCATTCGTCTCTAGATGGTTCAGCGACAAAGGTTCCTTTTCCAGGAATTCTATAGACTTTTCCATCTCCTGCAAGTTTGATAAGTGCATTTTTTGACGTAATACGGCTTACATTAAACTCTTTTGCTAATTCTGCCTCTGAAGGTAGCCGATCATGCGTTTTGTATATACCCTCTTCCATTTTTCCCGTTAGAAAATGGCTAATCTGGATATACAAAGGTGTTTTATTGCTAATTCAAATCCCCCCCTCCCAAATCCTGGTATATCAGGTTGTATCTAGAAATACTGGATATATTCATAATATAAGCGCTTTCTTCACCTTAGTCAAGCGCTTTCATAGAAATAAAAAAGAATTTACACAAGATATCTCGAAAGCAATCGTATAAACGGTTAATTCTTGATTTCCCATACCCCATTTTTACTTTTGAAAATGTCTCATCAAACAAAAAAGCCCTCTCAATTAAAGAGGACTTTATTGCACAAAAGTGGAGTTTTATTTTCGAGTCTTAGATAAAATCGTCATGAATACCAATTGAATCAGCGTCATGATGTAGGAATACATTAGAATCATTCCGATCACAATCGTCGGAGACCACATTATATGGATGAAAAGGCTTAAGCCCGAACAGATCACATACATGACGATAATTGTTAACATTGTCGGTACTAATGATTTAGCTAAGTATGTACGACTTAATTTAAGCGCTCCAGGGATATGTACTTTGTCTAATACAATCGTAAATTCTAGATAAATAAAGATGATTCGCAAAACAATCAAGCTGCATAACGCAGCAAAGCCACCTATCCCTGGAAAGAAAATAACGAGAAAAGCGGTTAAACTTATTTTAAGAAAATAGAGGATTATCTCTAGAAAAAGAAATTGCAACCAATTTTTCTTACTCGCTTTAATAAATTCAGAAAATGAATAACTTTCGCCTTCTACTACAGTATGTAAAGATTGAATATAACCTCCTTGGAGAAATGTCCTAATGACAATTAGGATCAATACAGCCACGCCTGAAAAAAAGGTTGTTTCAGCAGGACCGTTGAAGAAGGATAATTGATTAGCGAATAAAGGAATATTCTCGATATGACTAACAGATGGGAAGCCCATCTCTAAAATTAGCTTGACTGAAAACATTGATTGTCCGTTAAAGCCGATAAAATAAAAGCCGATCGCCAACGCAATCAAATCATAAATAATTGGATAAACAAAGATGATGCCGTTTCGATGAATCTCTCGAATGCTGTTATATAGCCTCATGAATTCCCTCCGAATTTTTGCTCTGCCCTTCTATTGCAACAAGTTGATTATCTAGCGGGATTTCGACCCAGAATATTGAGCCTTTTTCCAGCTCACTTTCTACACCGATTTGCCCCCCATGCGCATGGACAAGCGCCTTTGATATACTAAGTCCAATCCCTGATCCACCATAATCGCGGGATCGTGATTTGTCGATGCGGTAAAATCTATTAAAGACCAAGTTTAATTCATCTTCTGAAATGCCGATTCCATTATCCTGGCAATAAAATACAAAGTGATCATCCAGAATTTCGATAGTCACCCAAACATCACCGCCTGGTGGCGTGTACTTCAAAGCATTTGAAAGAAGATTTGTAATGACTTGGATCATTCGATCTGGATCTATGTAAGCCGTACAAGGCATACTAGGTGAATTAAAATGCATTTTGATTTTTCTTTGTTTGGCAATAAATAGAAAGCCTTCATATACCCCTCTTACCAAATCAGTAACATAGATTTTCCGAATCTTTAACTTAAACCTAGCTCCTTCTGCCTCTGATAATTGCTGAACATTACTAACCAATCTTGAAAACCTTTCTACTTCCTCATATATATCTTGTAAATTTTTATCTGTTTTCGGATAAACACCATCGACGATTGCTTCCAAACGGGCTAACACAGACGTAAGCGGTGTTCGTAATTCATGCGTTAAATCTTCCATCATTTGTTTACGCCAGTTCTCTACATTATTAAATTCTATTAACAGATTATTAATACTATCAATTAATTGCTTGGTTTCTGTTGTCCCAACCCTTGGGACGAATTCTTCTCGGTTCCCCTTTAATATTTTCTCAGCATATCTCGCAGAAATCTTCATTGGTTCTGCATATCTTTTGGCAATGATTAGACTAATAATCAATGCAAGAAAGCTGGCAAAGATAAGAATATAAATTCGTCTGTGTGTCAATTCTTCTTCCAACCTTAGTATGGCCGGAGAGCTTAAATCTTCCTTCATATCATAATAAGCATGTAAATATCCAAGTGTTTTTCCATCCTTTACAATCGGCAATTCAACTACATAGGGATCATTATATTTTGAATAGTCTAGTTTATTTTTATATAAAATTTGTCGGGTATCTTCTTGTACAAATTCAACAGGTGTTGCATATTCTTGGGCCATTTGCTCAAATCGTTTCCTATTCGCTGAAGCTTCAAGCGGATCCTTTAAATCTGCTCGGAAAAAAAAGCTCATCTGATAAGCTTTTTCGGAAAAATATTTTTGCTTATACTCTGTTAAAAGACGATCAGTAGAGAACCATAAAGTATAATAGATGCCAATAAGACCAAGGAGAGATATAATAAATAGAATCATAAAAATGGAGACTTCCGTCCTTTTAAAAAATGATTTCATGAAATTCAAACTTCCTTATCTAAGAAACTATTAAATGTGTAGCCTGCACCGATCTTTGTCACAATATACTTTGGTTTTTTGGGATCTTGCTCAATCTTTTTGCGTAAATTTTTGATATGTGCATCCATCGCTCTCCCATCACCAATATATCGATAACCTTGTACGATATAAGATAAATCTTGACGACTAAAAATTTTCCTTGGTTTCTTCACTAATGCATCTAAAATTTTAAACTCAGTGGAAGTTAGCTTTACGGATTTTTGATTAACTAAAACTTCTTGTGTTTCAAAATTAATCACCAAATCATTTTGATTCAAGCGCAAGATCGGATCCTCTTGTTTTTTCAGCATATCGATTCTCCGCAATAGGGCATTAATCCTGGCCAAAACCTCTTTAATTCGAAAAGGTTTAACGATATAATCATCTGCCCCAATGTTTAAACCATTAATCATATCATCTTCACGAGATTTAGAAGAAATAATCATAATCGGGACTTGAGATGTTTCTCTAATTCTTCTGCATACATCCTCACCAGACATTTTGGGAATCATGAGATCCAATAAAATGACATCCACTTTAAATTTCTCCACGACTTGAAGCGCTTCCATTCCGTCGCTAGCAATATAAACATGCCAGCCTTCTTTTAGAAAATAAGACTGTAAAACTTCACGGATCGATTTTTCATCTTCAACAATGAGAATATCCATATCCATTTTTCATCCATCCTTTTTTGTTAGTCATAAGTTGATAAGGGCAGCTTTATTCTCAAAGACAGTAATTCTGTCATGAACATAAGCGCAAGCATCCATTTTATAATAGATGAACGGTCAGGTCATGACATCTCACAAGTCATTGAACACTGAAACGGCTTTCATTCTGCCTAGCACGATGGTTCTATATGCAAATCTTCGAAGTTACTTAAACTTCAACCTATTCTATAAACTACCATCTGTTTACAATCTTGTCAATTTCATTTCAACAACAAAAGCGCAAGCGCCTTGAACTAGGAAGAAAGGCTAAATTCGCGCCGTCCTACGCACGATTTTTTTCGATTTGACTTGTTTTTTTGGTACATAGAACTATCTATGTATCATTTTTTTCCGTTTTGACTCGATTTTGGTGCGTAGAACCCTCTACGTACCATTTTTCTTCGTTTTGACTTGTCTTTTGGTGCGTAGAACTCTCTACGTACCATTTTTCTCCGTTTTGACTTGTCTTTTGGTGCGTAGAACTCTCTACGTACCATTTTTCTCCGTTTTGACTTGTCTTTTGGTGCGTAGAACTCTCTACGTACCATTTTTCTCCGTTTTGACTTGTCTTTTGGTGCATAGAACTCTCGTCGCACGATTTTTCTCCGTTTTCACCTGATTTCCCAAGCACTAAAAAACTCGCCCCACTGCTGAGGGCGAGTTCCACTTTTTTATTATTCTACTAAACCTGTACGTTCTACCCCTTCCACAAAATGGCGTTGGAAGATCAAAAAGATCAATAACGGTGGAAGGATGGCGAGAAAACTAGCTGCCATTTTGACAGCTCCTGCTTCATCGGCAGACATTTGTTGAGATTCCACAAAGCTTTCGATCACCCGATCTAGCGACAACATTTCACTAGCCAGCGGTAAATACTGTGAATCTACTAAAAACATTTTTGGTAAATAAGTATCGTTCCAAGTCCAAACAAAGGAGAATAGGAACACCACTAACAGTGCAGGCTTTGCTAATGGGAGCATTACTTTCAAAAAGAAGCGAAATGCGCTGGCACCATCAATTTTTGCTGCTTCTTCCAATTCCTTTGGTTGTGTGAGAAAGAATTGCCTGAAAATGATGACAAACAGGGAACCCTTTACTCCAAACCCTAAAATCGATGGGACAATTAGCGTAAGAAAGCTGTCATTGATTCCCAATTTTGTATAACCAATAATGGTTGGAAGCACCGTGACTTGCGGTGGAATAATGAAAGCAACAATCAATAAACCAAACACAATTTTTTTGAAAGGAAACTCCAAACGGGCTAATGCATAACCAGCTAGAGCACAAGTGATACAATGAAAAACAGCTGAACTCAATGCAACGATCATACTAATGGAGAAAGCTTGCCCATAATGTAGAGCCTTCCAAGCTTGTTTGATATGCCCCATATAAATTTCAGATGGGATCCACGTAATCGTCGGGTTAATTAAGTCTCTTTCACTCATCACCATATTGACAATCATTTTTAAAATTGGGTTTAAATAAATATAAGAGGTTGCGATAAATATTGTATATAGAAAGGCTTTAAAGAGCAGCCCTTCGTTAATTTCCTTACCCAGAATGACATATTTGGCAGTCGTAAGCCCTCTTTGCAAATAATGTCCTTTCTTCGGCCTTTGATACTTTTTCATCGTACTTGTATTTGCATTCATTTCCTCGCCTCCTTAACGACTTGCTGCTCTTTGTCTTTTATTAATACGGACGAAAATAAACATGACGATCATTAGGAATATAGCAATAATCAAGAAGTAAACCCACGCGAGCGCACTACTATATCCATAATTTCCAGTACCAATTAAGTCGATAATAGGATTAAATGGGAAAGTGAACATATCGACAACCGTATAAATTAAATTTAGGAAAATAAAAGGTGCCATAGCGGGTAAGGTAATTTTCCAGAAAACCTCCCATGGATTCGCTCCATCAATTCGCGCCGATTCATAAGCGGAGTTACTGATCGTTTGCCGCCCCGCTAAGAAAATCAAAATTTGTACACCGGAGTACCACAACACAAGTACAAATCGATTCAGAATAGTTTTAACTGAGTTCCCCCATGTACTGTTTCCTAGAAAGGCATCTAAATATTCCCCTAGTGCAAATTTTTCTAAAAATCCTAAGCTTCCTTCTCCTTGATTGACAAATTCGGTTAAGAGATACCCGGTTGTAAAAATAACCGGGAGGAAAAAGATTGTGCGAAATAGGAATCGCCCATGCAGTTTCTGATTCAGCAATATTGCAATCAGCAAGGAGAAAATGATGATGATCGGCACCATTAAGACAATCTCCTGAAAAAAGGGAATCAGCTGATCATAAAACTCAGAGCTATTTAATAAGATTTCTCGATAATATTTGATACCGTTAAACTCATATTGCATCCCAGATGGAAGGATTTTCACTTGATGAAAACTCATATACAAGGAAAATCCTAATGGAAAGGCAAGGAAAATCAAAAATCCAAGCATCCAGGGGGCGATAAATAATGACCCTTCTAAATTACGTGCGACTTTTGCGTTTATCCTCCTTTTTTTCATGTTATCTGCCTCCTTCAAGGATGATAAAATCCTCTGCCTCTATCTTAATGTCATCCTTGCTATAAGGTGTCTTATTGTAATTGACCAAAATTCTTTTTCCATTTTCGTAGCGTGTTTCGTACACACCCTTCGCAACCACGTGATGATCAACAATAAACTGGTCTTGTACATCTGCAAGTGCTTCGTTATAACTTTGGTACTGCACTGCAATTTCATTTTCCCATTGTTTATAATTTGAACTGTAATATCTTCTTAAGGAAATAGATTCCATTAACTTCTGTGACTCTTCATGCGTCAGAATAAAGGAAGGAAGTGCTCCATATTCAATACCTTGTAATAAACGGTGATTCATGTTCCCTCCCATATTTCCATCTTGAAAAGAGTAAGAGATTAATCCATGAAGCGCGATTTGCGCAAATGGAATTTTCCTGTCTACAAACAAATCATAGGAATAATCATCATCCATATCAGCTAGGTGCTGAACATTTTGCAGACCATAGAAATTCCCCCAAGCTAAATGGACGCCTCCAAGTTCTTCTGCGGTTTTATCAATAATTCCCTCTTGCAACTCCTTCGCTTCTCTACGATTAACAAAATACTTATTATTATAATCAGTTGAAAGCAAGGAGCCAATGCCATCTCCATACAAATAACCGTCTACTTCTAATTCTTTCGCTTTCTCCATATCTTGCAAGATCGTTTTTTCCATAAACTTTGGACTCACTAAGAATTTCTCTCCTCTATAAGAGCGATTCTTAATCACAGTTGAGCTTAGGTCACGGATCGCATCGCGATTGGGGCGGAAACCATCCTTATTAGTATTATTATACGTATAGGAACTAGCATCTAAATAAACGGTAAATCCTTTTGAATGAACAAAGTCAACAAACTTTTTCATGTCATCATTTCCACCTAGTTTTTTCGCAACAGGGAAATGACCACCGTTTTTGTCATATCCTCCTCTTTGCCAGCCATAGTAATGAATGGACATATCTTCAACACCAGATGTATTTAACTCTTTGACAATTTGCCCCGCTTGTTCTGCTGTCGTTAGTGGAAGAAACGAATCTCGAATGAAGCCTTTTTTCGTTCCTCCTCCAATCAGTGATAACTGTAAAGAAACATTCTTTTTGGCTTCTAATCGGTCTAATCCCTCTTCCTCCATTAAATATTCACGATATCTTTCTGCCATATCGACATAAGTCGGATCAGAGCCATCAATCAAATAATAACGGACAGATCGATCCTCTCTCTGCATTTCTTGTGAATACGTGAAGTAGCCTTCTAATTTTTTTCGATTCGTAGGCTGGAAAAATTTAAATCTAAATAAATGTTCAGCTGTTGCCCAATTGTATTGGGTCAGTGTTTCCGAAGGAGCAGATACAATATTTGCGTATACATCGCCTTCTTCAATCAGTCCCAAAAATGTTTGGTTTTCCGATTTTATACCAAAGGTAGGCATTTTAATCGACTGTCTTGATGAAAAATCTGCCTTAGAAGAGAATGCCCAATCATCCCCATAGACTCTTTCTGAATACAAGTTATTCGTACTGGCTCGATCTTTTTGGAAGTCAATTAAAGCCCCTGGGCCATCTGGAAGTACGATATACCCGTTTTCCTTTTTAGAAGTTTCTGCTCCTAAGAATGGGAATAATCTTAAAGAAACAAGTCGGCTTTTCGGGTCCTTACTATCATCATCTTCCGCAAATTCCTTTTCGTCACTGATCTCGTCTCCCAAGATTCTCGTCTCAACATAATCTTTTTCAAGCTTGACTTCTATGGGAATCACAAACCCGACATTCGGCATGTCATACGTAATTTCAAAGCCATTTTCTATTTTTTTAAAGTCGGCTGTGCCTCCTTGACTTTGAAAACTGGATTCTTTTACTACATCTTTTCGAACATCAAATTCCACATATGAGAACATAAAGGGAGATTGTAAATGCACTCCCCAAGAATCCGATGTGCCCCCTTCGTTCCACCCATCTGGATTCGGAAAAGATCTTAATTTTTTTCCGGTTTTTTTATTGTCGACGATAAAATGCCCAGTTTCAGGGTCTGCCTTCAAAATTAGATTGTCATTCTCTGCTACCTGTTCAAACTTACTTTCATCAGGAGGAGGGGCCTTTTCCCCATTCCCTTGATTGTCTTCTTGTTGAACATCTTCTGCCTGATCATCCGTTGCATTTTCTTCTTGATCCTGATTTTCCTCAGTGGCATCTCCTTCCTCAGCAGCCTCCGTATGGTTCACCAAGACAGTGACTGTGCTGAAGACAGTGAGGAAAGCTAAAATAATGATGATTACAGCTTTTCTCTTCACATTGTCACCTCCTGATAAAGTGTGTAGATAAAGTCGATCGTTTCCGAAGATAAACCAACGATGATAAAAATCAACACCCATAACATCACCATTGAAAATAAGGATAATAAAATGTTGACAATCGCTTCACCAACAGAATAATTCTGTAACGCCTGTACCATCCAAAAGAACAATGCTCCACACCAGATCACCATAACTGCTGTGAAAAAGCTATAGATGGAACCCTCACTCAAGGTCATGATATTGGATAACAGTGCTAAAGGCAGCCCTAGTAAAAAGACAGGGATGAGTGAATAAGCACTTCCAACAAACACATCTAGAAAACGAGCTTGACCATAGCGAATAGTTCCGATGAGATAATGACAGATCACCCATGAAACCCATATGACAGTCCCAACGAGTAAAATAGATCCTGCATTCAAACTACCTGGAGGTATAGGTTGAAAGGTAAAGCTTGTAAAATAAACTCTGGTTAGCGCAACCGCAATCACTAATGCAAGGATGATTAAAGCACTGAGATAGTTCCCTTTTTTGCTATAGCGAATATCTGCCATTCCATCTAAAGGATGCTTAAGGATGAAAAAGGCATGCTTTAAATTCTGCAACACTTGAATATCTTTCCATGTGCCCAATGAAATGCGTTTTTTCTTTTTAACCTTTCTTTTTTTGATTCGATAGCGGGCTCCAATGATAGATCCAACGCCTATAACAATAAATGCATTCGCAAAATAGGAGAAATTCTTTTGAAACCAATTTAATCTTATTTGCCAGAAAGAATCTGAATACCCTTCTTCATCCCCTGCAAGCTTATATAATTCCAAGGCCTCATCAAAATCCTCACGGGAAAAAGCAGCGCGTGCAAGTCCAGCATATGCAGGAGAGAACAGAGCATTTTGCCCCATAATTTCCTTCCAGTATTCCTCACTTTCTCCGTATTTCCCTTCTTGTGTCAAAATATAAGCCGTTTGTATATCACGGCCAAAATCAGTCGGTTTTAATACTTGTACCAAATTGAGCGCATCATCCAAAATAAAAATTTTATTTTCACTATTCGTAGCTAGTGCAACTGGACTTTTTGTTACACCTACTTGTGGGGAACCTGACATCACCGGTGCACCCCAGAAAAATAGCAACTCACCTTCTTGGTTAAATTGAGCAATAATGGCACTAGCTTTATCAATAACGGTTACGATTCCATTTTTATCAACCGTTACATCTGTTATTTCCGTTTTTGGTTTCCCTTCTTCCTCATCGCTCTGTGCAGTAGATCGATCTCGTAAGAAGTTTAAATTGATATTGTCACCAAAGGAGAAATCTCTCCATTGGTTTTCACCACGAATGTTAATTTTCTTGATTTGTTCTATTGCATCTCGAGAGACCGTATAGATAAAACCATTATGATCGATATCAATATTGCGAATTGGATTTGGCAATAATCGAACTTGCCTTCTCAGTTGTTCTTCGGTGTAAAAGATATTACGAATTCGATCCATAAGAGAAACCTCTGTGACATTTGTTCCATAAAATCCAAAGAATTCACCGTCAGGGTCTAATTGGATAACCCCTTGATACGTTCCTCGCGATACAATAAAAACAAAGCCACGACGATCGACAATCATATTTATTGGTTCATAGACAAATTTTTCATCAATATATTTCGAATCAGGTGGTCCAAATTCTTTTATGAGATTGCCTTCAGAGTCCAACCTCACCACCCTTTTATTGCCGGTATCGGCAATGTAAATATCTCCTCTATCGTCAATAAAAATTCCTGATGGTTGATTCAGCGGACTATCAGGCAAAGTTATTTCACGAAGCAATTCGCCATCCTGATCCAAATGAACAATCCGATTATTGCCAGTATCGGCAATATAAATTTCATCATTGTCATCAATAAATATATCTTGAGGTTGTTTCAATGATGAATAAACACTTTCGCCACTTTCATCCGTCACATATATATCTGTAGCCAATACTTCACTTGGTTCATAGGCAGGCTGTGTAAAGATCGTTTGCCCAAAGCCATCTACACTAAAAGTATCGTAGGGAACTTCCGCACTGGCCGTCAATGTCGATGACAGAAATATGATTGTAAGGCTGATAGAGGCGAATAAGGTCTGCCATATTCTCCGTATTCTCTTCATTACAGTACCTCCGTTTTTCTTGCCTTATTTGATTCCAGAATGCGCCATAGTTGCAATAACCTTCTTTTGGAAAAATAGAAAGATAATCAACTGCGGCAAAAACATAATCAATGCCCCGGCTGCTGCAGCCCCTTGTCTCGCAACCGTGTTTGCCAAATTAGCTGTCAAGGATTGCATATAATAAGGCAAGGTTTTCATCGATTCATCCTGCATAAACAATTGAGAAGTTTCCACATTTCCCCATGCCCCTTGAAAGGATATAATTGCAATCGTTGCAATTGCTGGTGTCACAATTGGAATAACAATTTGCCAAAACATGCGAAGTTCAGAAGCCCCATCAATTTTAGCGGCCTCCATAATCTCATTCGGTACTTGATCCATAAATTGCTTCATCAAAAATACGCCAACCGGCATGGCAACCATTGGTAAGACATGGCCCCAATAGGAGTTCATGATCCCTAAACTCTGCACAACGACATAGCGCGGAATTTGCAAAACCGTCGGGACGAACAAGAGAGACAACATAATCAACGAAAATACTATATTCACACCTGGAAACTTATGCTTTGATAGAGCATAGGCACATAGTGAGCTTGTAAGCACCATTGCTGCAGTAGCAATTACTGTTACGATGACACTATTGAAAATATACCTTGATACTGGCACGAACGTACTCGTTGTCATCGACATTAACTCCACAAAATTTTGAAATGTAGGATCTTGTACGATGAACGTAGGTGGAAAAAGGAACAACTCGTGCAAAGGCTTAAAAGCATGATTGAAAATATACACAATCGGCAGAAGCATGAAAACCGCTAATATTGTTAGGAAAAGCAATATGATAATCTGAGTCGCATCTAATTTTTTGAATTCTGCTCCAAAATTCTTCAAGTTGATCCAAGTTTCCGAACCAAAGTTTTTGAAAAAGGTTTTTGCCTTCACTTTATTCTCCCTCCTTTTCACCAAAGAGGTAAAAGAATACCCGACTTAATAAAAACATTAGTAATAACAATATGACAGATACAGCACTAGCATAGCCTAGTTCAAAACGAATGAACCCATAATCTTCAATATGACTAATCATCACCTGACCAGCATAATTAGGTGTTGGATTCGATTCTGACAGCTGTACCCCTAATTCTCCTGATTGCAAGGTATGAACAATTGCCATTACTCCAGCAAATAGTAATTGTGGTTTCAAGGAAGGAAGGGTGATATACCAAATTTCCTGCAAGCGGCTGGAAATCCCATCCATTTTTCCTGCATCATACAATTCTTGATCAACATTAAGTAAACCAGCTAATAGTGCTAGAAAACCAATCCCCATACTCGACCAGATTGATACGACAATCATAATGTTTAATAGCCAATTTTGGTCCTGTAGAAAAATAACCGGTTCTGTAAGAAAGCCATATTTCAGCAAAAAGCTATTAATATACCCGGTACGGTCACCCGAGAACATTACTTGCCATACAACCGTCATCGCTACCCCTGCAGCAAGAGAAGGGGCATACATCGCGAGTGCAAAAATCATTCGCAATGTATTCGGCAATTGAGAGATAAACCAAGCTAGTAAAAACCCAAGAATAAAGCCCACCGGTCCGACAAATAGCGAAAATGTAAAAGTATTAGGTAAGACATTTTGTAAAAAGACAATGTCTTGGGAAAACAAGGTTTGGTAGTTTAACCATCCCGTCCATTCGGGAAATTCAATCGAGTTAAAGTACGTAAAACTCAGGCCCATCGCTGCGATTACCGGGATTACAATAAACACAATAAATAGAATCATAAATGGGGCGATAAATAAATAAGAGAGACGAAATTTCCAGATATCAGCCATTAATTTTGTCATTCTATTTTTAAATTTAGAGGTGAGTGGGTTTGGTGTCTGTTGCTTAGCATGCCCCATCCCCACATTCTTCGTTTGTACATCACTATTCAACTTGCTTCACTCCTTCCCATGGCTCTGTCACGTCAAGATAATCCAACGGGTGCAAAACGTCTCCATTTTCATCAATAATGTTAAATTCAATTTGCTTTCTTTTTAACTCACGATTGATTTCTTTTATTGCTTTCTCTAATTCAATTCTTGGATTTCCATTTTCTAAAACAGTCTGATTCCAAGAAAAATCCAATTGCCTTGTGGTCATATAACTTCCTGGTACATTCGGAAGATCCCTGACCCATTTCCATTGCTCCAATATGGCGTCTAAATCATTCTTTCTCCATGGCATTTTGCTAAACGCTTCAATATTGGCGGAGTTCCATCTGAATGTTTCGCCTCTAAATTGCTCAAGATTGAGCCCATACTCTGTTTGAACTTCAGATGAGGTATACCATTTTACGAACTCCCATGCGAGATCCTGCTTTTCCTCGGGCGTATCATTGAACAGCATCATACTTGTTGTATCCATTCCTGTTCCTCCTGCCCAGCGGATAATCTCCCCTTCATCATTTACATGCCCAGGAACCGGCGCAATTCCCCAGGAATCCAAAATTTCTGGTGCGGCCACGAGTAATTCCATGTATTGATTAAAGTCAGCGATCCCAATTGGCATAGTGCCCTTTCTAAATTGCTGATAGAAACTTTGCACTTGGTTGTCCAATCCATGTAAATTAAATAGATCTGTCCATTCTTTAAACCCTTGATATGCCACTGTTTGATCTAAACCAGTAGATAGCCCATCAGGAGTATAAAGTTCGGCTCCATTTTGATAGAGCATATAGGAAAAATCTTTAGGGTCTGCAAAAAAGTTATATTGACTTTGCAATAATGTGGGAATCATGTCATACACATCATCCCATGTTTCTGGAACCTCAAGACCAAGCTGTTCCAAGATGTCTTTACGATAAAATAATACTTTAAAATTAATTGTTTCAGGAATTCCGTAATAACTTCCATCATAATAATATGGAAGCATGGCACCAGGAGCATATTGCTCTATTACTTCCTCTGCCCCAGGTAAAGTCGATATATCCTTTGCCGCCCCACGGAGGGCCATTTCAAATGGCATAGAGCTTGGAACACCTAAAGCAACATCCGGCATAATCCCTGCTGCTTTGGCTAGAACTAACAAATTTTGATCTTGGATCAAATTCACATTCACCTTTACACCGTGTTCAGGTGTAAAATATTGATTTGCTAATTGTTGTAACTCCTCTGCATAATCCCTTCCCCACATCATCCAAACATTGAGTTCTTCTGCTTTTTGCTCTCCCAATTGATGTTGATCAGAAAAAGAGTAGACCAAAGAATTAAACGTCCCTTGAACTTTTTCAATCGCATTAGCCGTCATACGTGGAAATTCGCCTTTTTCTGGTACTAGATAAAGTTTATCTATCTCCAATGGGCTGTCCATTAGCTCTTGTCTTTGCTGATCTACTTTCTCTTGCATCGTTCCAATGACCATTTGCTTATTAGGAATTTCATTAGGCTTTTCCAACAATTTAGCTAAATCTTGGACGGTGGATTCAAACGCTTGGGAAACATTATTTCTTCCCCCATTAATTTTGATTGTCGCCTTTGCCATTTCAGCTAGTTGGTCATGCATACCTTCTAACTGTTCAATTAGACCTGGCATCTCTTTCTCTACATTCCAAACTCTGAATTCGTCGACAACCGCCTTCCCTTTAACCATTCTGCCTCCGGAGGCAAGACGTAGTTCTTGTGAAACAGATTTAATCTGATCAGATACTTCTTCAATTTGAGAAATTATTGACATAAACGGTTCATATGTGGCCTCAAAGGTAAGTGTATGTTTGCCTTTTTCTAAGTAAATTTGATAGGGTGAATCCTTCTCATCTTGAAGAATCACTTCTTGCCATTTTGAAGCATAAGGAATTTTGAAATGTTCCATTTCTGAAAAAGGAATTTCCCCATCAACATAAATACTTCTAAAGGAGGCCAAGCTTTTTCGATAGTTTTGTAAACCACGGAATCCTAATTTGTACACTCCCGTTTCCGGCACATCGAATTCCCATGTAACGGCTTGTCCGCCATTTTTCCAACTCTCTCCACCCAATGTATTAAACTTCACTTTTTTTAATGATTTAGGTGTTGTAAGAGGGTCTCTGTTGTATTGCACTTGAATTGATGTTGAGTTTTTTGATATAAATTCTTCTGCTTCCAGCTCAATGGACTCATCTGTTTTCGCTTCGCTTCTTGGATATTCCGCTTCCACCTCTTCATAAGTCGGATAACTTGTGGGTGGCTGAATGGTAAAGGATTCTATAGCGGCAACTTCCCTTTGCGGCTGGATGCGAATCGTGTTTTTCCCCTTTTCCAAATGAAATTGAAGCGGTTTCACATTTGCGCCAGGATCACGAAAATAGTCTGTTTCCCAATCGGAAATTTCTTCTACCAAGGATCTTATTTGATTGTCCTCTTCATCATACTGTGGTTCTCTATCTTTATATTGTCTTCTAAATTCTATAGAACGTGCTTCTTTAAAAGGAATCGAATCATTGATTGAGATACTAAAAATCAGTGACTGTCGGCTTCCACCACTTTCCTGAGACAGGGGAATGTAGTCCATAGCTATCTCATATAAACCTTCATTTTCTATATCGACTTCATACTCTATCCAACCAGCAGCTTCCTTCCATAAAACGATTTCATCTTTGCCAGCATACGAATCAATTGTAAACGAAGCCTCTTCTGACTTTTCGGCAAAATCTTTCGCTTTTATGTCTATTTGATCTGTCCCTGATTGAATCCCTTCTTCATTCCAGCCTTCTAAAACATCATAATAAAAGGGTTCTACATATGCAGATAAATCTACCTCAGTATTTTCTTCTGCCGCTGAAGCGACATTAGATGTTGGTAATAATGCACTAAAAATCATCATAACTACAACAAAGGAACAAGACCATTTGCTCGATACTTTAAATGGGTGTTTCATTGTATCCCTCCATTCAATCCGTCAATAATTCTCCACTATTCCGATCAAAAAATAATGCTTTCCCCATATCAACGGCGACTTTTACTTTATCCCCTTCATCGTATCTAAATCGTGGATGTGCTCTTACTGTAAACGATTCCTTTCCATAGGAATCTAAATGATAGTAATGGTCAGACCCGATAAATTCATTGAATTGCAAGAGTCCTTCGATGACAGCATTTGGATATGAGTCAAACAACTCTCGCTCAAATCCCATATGTTCTGGTCTAATTCCCATCACAACTTCATAATTGTGGAGCCGCTTGTTTCTCATCATATTCGCTTGCTCTTCGGTTAAATGTAGATTAAATGCACTTGTAAAAAATCGAACTTCATCGTCTACTTCTCGAATCGTTCCTTGGAATAAATTCATTGGTTGGTTCCCGATGAATTTTGCCACGAAAATATTTTGTGGTCGATTATAAATATTCTCAGGTGTATCTACTTGTTGGATCAGGCCATTATTCATTACCACAATTCGATCGCCCATTGTCATTGCTTCAATTTGGTCATGTGTGACATAAATGGTTGTAACACCCATTGTTTTATGGAGTCGAATAATCTCTGCTCTCATTTGCACACGTAATTTTGCATCAAGGTTGGACAATGGTTCATCCATTAAAAATGCTTGTGGCTGACGAACAATCGCTCTTCCTAAGGCAACCCTTTGTCTTTGTCCACCACTCAGTTCTCTAGGTTTTCGATCAAGAAAACTACCAATTTCCAAGACACGTGCAGCTTGTTTTACAGCATCCTCAATTTCAAACTTAGGGACTTTTTTAATTCGCAGGCCAAATGCGATATTTTCATAAACACTTAAATTTGGATATAACGCATAGTTCTGGAATACCATGGATATATCACGATCTTTCGGGGGTATATCATTGACAAGTGTATCGCCAATATAAACATCACCACTCGAAATATCCTCTAATCCCGCAATCATTCTAAGTGTTGTGGATTTTCCACAACCAGATGGACCTAGGAATACTAGAAACTCTTGGTCATCAATATCCAAATTAAAGTCTTTTACCGCAAATTCTTTGAATTTACCATATTGCTTCGAAACATCATTTAATAAAATCCTCGCCATTTAGATCCCCTCCTAAGTCAAAAAATACGAAATTTACTATATTTTAATAAAATTATATTCTATATTTTGTGAATTTCGTGTGAAGATTCTTCATTTTCATTTTTCGAGGGAAAGCCTTTTCAATATATGTCGAAAATTCTTTAATTCTATCATTATTTAGTTTTATTTCGTTCATTCTAGTATTATCTCTTCTGTTGCACTAGCAATGAATTGGTCATTTGTATCTTCAAACAGCAATAACAATGAGAGCAGAATCCAGCGGCAAAATGACACCCTCTCCTTCCTTAGATCCAATTATGTCATCTGTTTTTAATTGGTTTGTTTGCAATTTGGTTTACAAACTAGCTAACTGAGTATAATAGAAGAAACTTTCTGATAGAGTGCCTTCAGGAGTTATTTAACAAACACAAGCGTCTTGATCAGCCCTAACAAGCAAAAGTTCCTGGTCCTAGGAGGGGCTTTTCCCTTCACAGGTTCAGGGTTATTTAGTGGAAAATCGACTAAATTCGCGACGTCCTGTCGCTTCGTCTGCATTAGTACATCCTGTACGTCGCAATAATGGACTCACTCCTGCGAGCCTCAAGCCGATGGCGCCTGGAGCTATACAGCAACGCAAGGTAAGCTACTTATCCACAAGCCAAGAATTTTATAGTTTCCTGGTGTATGAAATAATGTAATTACCAAAAAGAAACATAAAAAATCCCCAGCGACTTCATGTAAGATTAAAGTACCTAACAGGGAACTCAATCTC
>NZ_BORE01000034.1:0-25485 GCF_018333015.1 Bacillus sp. J14TS2
AGGACTACCATACCCTAATTATAAGGTTTTTTTATGGACTTTTATAGTGATAATTGCCATTATTCATAATTTTGGCATAGTTATTTCCTCTTGACTTTTGGCTGGAAATTTAATGCAACGCTAGTGAGGAAACTATAAAATTCTTGGCTTGTGGATAAGTTGTAATTTTGAGTTTTGTCATCCAGCTCCAGCGCCTAGCCCCTCGAGGTCAAATAACCCTGAACCTATGAAGGGAAAAAGCCCCTTCATAGGTTCAGGAACATTTGCTTGTCGGGGCTGATCAAGGCGCTTGCGCTTTTGTTCATAAGGCGTCGTTGGTTAAAGGTTCTATTCAATTATAATAAATAATTATGGAGGGGAATCAATGATTAACATAAGAAGAGTAAATAAAGAAGATTATCCCAACGGCAAGAAAGTAATTTATCAATATAGCTCTGATCAATATTATGATATATCCATAATGGAAAAAGAAAGTGGATGGAGTTTTGATTTATCCGCAATGAATTTCAAAGAAAAATTTGAAAAATATGAGGAAGCCAACATTTTTGATGAGAGCTTACCTCAGTTGGAATGCTACGTAGCAGAATTACATGATGATGAGGTTGGGGTTATTAGTTTTACTCATGAAAAATGGAATAATGTGTTGAGGATACAGGATCTTCATGTAAAGAAATCAATGCAAGCAAAGGGGATTGGTAGTAGGTTAATGAACTATGCAAAGAGATGTGGAAAAGAGATAGGAGTTAGAGCCATTGTTTTAGAGACGCAGACATCCAATTTTTCTGCAATAAAATTTTATCGGAAACATGGATTCAAACTAACTGGTTTTGATCTACTGAGTTATTCAAACAACGATGTGGAAAAGAAAGAAGTGAGAATTGAGATGGGATATATTTTAGAGCAGAAATAAACTTTCTGCATATGAACAAAAAATAAAATGATAGGATTTTTTATGGTTAAAACCATCAAAAAACAAAAAGACTCCCAGGAATCCTAGGAGTCTTACATACTTTCACTTAAATGCTTTTGTTGGTCGTGTCTAAAGCTTACAAATAGAAGAATAAACCCAACAAGGAATAAACCGCCAGTTACATAAAAGACGTTAGAAATTCCTCCGAATCCGGCAACAAAACCTCCTAAGGCAGGGCCAATCACATTGCCTAAAAATCGAAAGCTTTGATTATATCCAAGCACTTCTCCTTGCATATCCAGCGGTGCTTCAAGGCGAATATAGGCTGTAATACAAGGAAGCATGCCTCCAACCGCCATCCCATATAAAAACCTTAAAAGCACAAGCTGCCAAAGATCTGATACAAATGCTTGCGGAATAATCAAAATCGATGCGAGCACAAGCAAGATCAGTAACACTTTTTCAAATCCAATGGAATCTCCTAATTTTCCCCATTGGCGGGTGAGCAGTAAATTGCCAAACCCTGTGGCCGAAAAAGCCATACCTGCAAGAAAGGCAACACTCGTTGCTTGGGTCAGTTCATTGACATACAACGCTAAAAGCGGTTGTATGCTGAAATTACCGATTTGGATTAGCAATGCAACCAGCATAACCATAATCAGCAATTTGCGACTGAAAATCAGTTTTATCACATCTTTACTAGTATGAGGTTTAAATTGCTTCCGTTCTTCCTCTGTTTGCTTGATCTCACGTATTCCAAAGAGAACAACAGTTGAAGCAATGGCAACACCGATTGCGGTAATGATAAAGGTATATTGAAAACCAAAGGTGTCCGCCATTAAACCTCCAAGCAAAGGACCAAAAAGGCTACCTGAAACATTCCCCATTTGCAATGTTCCAAGTGTTTTACCAGCTTCATTTTTGGGCGTCTGCTTCGAAATTAATGCTATGGACGTTGGAATAAAGCCTGTCACGATCCCCATAAACATTCGCAGAATAAAGAGTCCGAGCACATTACCTACAATTCCCATAATAAAAACGGATAAAGCAATTCCATATCCTGTAATAAGGAGAATCGGCTTAAATCCGTATTTATCCCCAATTTTTCCCCAGATAGGAGAAAATAAAAAGGCACTGATAAAGGTTACTCCAAAAACTAAACCAGCCCATCTTTGAACATATTCATTGCTAAAATCTCCGAACGTTTCAATGTATAGGGAGATAAACGGAACAACCATTGTCATGCTTGCCGCAACTAAAAAATTACAAACCCACATGATTAGCAAATTACGCTTTGCAATACTAATAATAACACCTTCTTGATGATATTTATTTCGTAACGCTAAATATTATTATAATCCAATCGTGAAATAATTCAATATGTCCGCCCTTTAAATGACCTATAGGGAGAGGGGGAAAGCTAGCGATGAACAAGGGATTTGTGCTTTTTTAAAAAAATTAAAGCATCTAGTTGGCTAATACTGAACCCAGCTTCAAGTGCCATCGATGGCCAGGACGGTATGATTTTAGACAATGTTCTTCTTTTTAATATGGGCAGGGAAAATCCAAACCGGATTTTCTTGGCTCGGAACCGGTTGAAAATGCTTAATCAAATAGCTGAAACTTTCTCCAGCTATTCTAGGACTACCTTAATGATAATGTGCCTGCTATTTTTATCTCTAATAACCTCTATCACACTAGTAATTCCCCCAATAGTGCAATGAAGTCATGAAACATAACAGCCCAATCACTGCTTAGAGACTTAAAGAGAATTTTCAGCGTTAAAAGTTCCAACAACATTAATCATTCGTGAAACAACTAAATAGAAAATTTATGACACGGACACTCTTTTTACATCTAACTACAAGTGGGTGAATAGCCTCTAAAAACGATTGATTTTCCGATAGTCAGAGGGTCGAATCTTCATATGCTTATTGAAAATTCGACTGAGATAATAACCGCTTTCGTAACCACTTTCGTGAGCAATCGTCTCCAAATTCCAATCGGTTTCCAATAATAAGTTGGCCGCTTTTTCGATGCGGATGGAAGTCAGGTACTGCACTGGAGCCATATGATAAACTTTTTTGAAGCGACGAGTCAATTGAACGGATGACATATGGAATTTGCTGGCAACATACTTGATTTCGATCGACTGATGAGCATGATTTTCTAGATAAGCAAGGACTTGTTCCATTACAGGGTCGTCTCGGTGTTTTTGACCCTTTCTCTCGAAAACAGATGGGTTGTAGTCACTCATGATGATCCACATATCGTGAAAATAATGTTGTTTTAATGGAACCAAATCGGAGAGGGGATGTAGTTTTCGCAGATGCTGATAATTTTCAGATAAGCGTGTAGTAAGCGGGACAAATAATTTATGTTCATTTTGTCGCAACATTTCTTGCAAGAACCCTGTTTCATGATATGGAAAATCAAAAACAATGGCGTGAAAACTTAAAGGAGTTTCAGTTTTGCGGTGAAAAGCAACCCGTGGTGGGCAAAACACAATATCTCCCTTTTTTGCGTGTCCTGTGGATTGATCAATCTGGTATGTAAAATCCCCTTCTTCGATGGCGAATAACATCCACATTGAATACGTATCTTGTTTTCGTAAAAAGTGTTTCTTCTTATTCCAAAATACATGTCTAATCAACTTTGGTAATGTTATAGAGTCCTTCATTTTACTCATCCTTTTTTGAAATTTTGGATATGGCAAAGTAAATTATGTGCATTTAAAAGTTTTTTAATTTCATATATTCTGTTTATTAGTGAAATTCTCTCAAATTATATCATAATGAATTTGGATTCTGCAGGAAGGAGTTGTTTTTCCAGAACTTAAAAGAGAAGGCGTTTTCAAAACGTTCATTATCACTTTATTAAACATTAATTGAAAGGGGAATGAAAGATGAAACATACGGACTTGTATTGTGATATATTAGTCGCTGGAGGTGGAGCAGCTGGTGTTCCAACGGCAATCGCTGCCGCACGAAACGGGGCTAAAGTGATCCTATGTCAAGATCGTTCTGTATTAGGAGGGAATGCTTCCAGCGAGGTGCGTATGCATATTGTCGGAGCTGATGCCAGTGGAAAACGAGGAAAAAAATTAGAAACGGAAGCAAGAGAAGGTGGCATTATTGAGGAGATTCGTTTAGAAACATCTGTACGAAATCCTCAACGTTCACCATCAATGTTGGATTTAATCTATTATGAAAAATGTCGTGAAAACGATAATTTAACCTTATTATTAAATACTGTCGTAACAGATGCTATAACCGATCAAGGTCACATAAAACAGGTAGTAGCGGAACGGCAATCAACAGAAGATATTTTTACGATTAAGGCCGCTATTTTTGTCGACTGTACAGGTGATGGACGTTTAGGGAAGGAAGCTGGCGCAGCATATTTTTGGGGACGAGAGAGTAAGGAAACGTATAATGAAGAATTCGCGAATGATGAAGAAGATAATTATCGACAGGGTTCAAGCTTATTGTTTCAAGCAAGAGATATTGGTTACTTTGCAAAGTTCCAGGCGCCAACATGGGCAAGAAAATTTACAGAAGAAGATCTAGAGCTGCGTCCCCACGCTTCAAGCGGTACGGATAAGGGGCTAGAATATGGCTATTGGTGGGTAGAATGGGGCGGAACATTAGACACCATTAAAGACAATGAAACGATCCGCGATGAATTATTAGCTATTATGCTAGGCGTATGGGATCATATTAAAAATGAAGGTGATCATGGTGCTGATAATTGGGCATTAGAATGGTTTGGTTTTTTACCCGGAAAACGGGAAAGCCGTAGATTTAAGGGGATGCATGTATTAACTCAAAACGATTTAATAAATGCTAGACCTTTTAAAGATTCGATTGCTTATGGAGGATGGCCGATTGATTTACATCCCCCTGAAGGGATTGATGCAACCGATGTGAAACCAACGAATAGTATTCAAGTTCCACATTTATATGATATCCCTTTAAGTGCATGTGTATCAAAAGACATTGAAAATTTAATGTTTGCTGGGCGTAATATTTCCGCTACACATGTAGCCTTTGCTTCGACTAGGGTCATGGCTACCTGTGCGGCGGTTGGACAAGGGGTTGGAACTGCTGCAGCGCATGCGGCGAAAAAGGAGCTGACCCCACATGAGTTACTACTAGATCATCTGTCACTTTCGGCGATTCAACAAAATTTACTCAGAGATGATGCTTATCTCATTGGTATCACTAATGAAGATGCAAGCGATTATGCGAGAAAGTCTACTATTACCGCATCAAGTGAAAGGAACGATGGCCGCGCCTTAAATATTATTTCTGGACAGACGCGAGCTACTTTTGGTTCTAAAGGAGTTAAAGGAAGTAGAGGGATAGAAGGCACCAATCGTTGGATAAGTGCTGCCTCACCTGGAACAATGCCAGAGTGGATTGAATTAAGCTGGGATGAGCCATTTCAACTTGGCGAAATCCGATTGGTCTTTGATAGTGGCCAACATCGAGTATTGACGCTTAGCCATTCAGACGATTATGTAAAGAAAATGAGATGGGGCGGTCCACAGCCAGAAGTCGTAAAGCATTATACAATCGAGTGTGAGGTTGATGGGAAGTGGCAAACATTGATTGAAGAAAAAGACAACTATCAACGACTTTGTATCCACTCCGTCTCAGGTGCGCCAACTACAAAAAAGCTACGAATAAATGTATACGGAACACATGGTTCCGAACAGGCTAGAATAAATGAAGTGAGAGCTTATCCGGCACAAGAATGAAACAACGCCAAACATACAAAAAAGAATTGTTTACATTAAAATCGAAAGTATTATATGGATTAGTCCTCCAAAAAGGCAATTTTTTAAAATTTTCATACCGATTAAGCAACCCTTTTTAAAAACATCATAGGCTAGACCGAACGAGTGTAAATGTCTTTTTTGGGGGTGACAACCATATATAGATTGAAGAACGATATATTCATAGGAAGTAACCCTTAAATCAAGTAGAAATGTCGGTTAAGCTTTCTTGGTTTACACTATTCTGAGGATATGACATCGGTGTCATTTGAAAGGATATGCCTAAGGAAATAAAAATTGAATAGAAAGGAAGGTTTTGTAAATGACGAATTGTAAGGGTTTTCTTAAGGGGGTAATGGGTATTATCTCCATGGTTATGGTCGTATTGGTTACGGCAGCTTGCGCAGGAGAATCAAACTCTACCTTAAACGAACGTGCCGGAGAGGAAGGAGAACAAGCGGAGGATGTTACCATAACGATTATGACGCGTAGTTTTGATGACGAGCGTTTCGCGGAATTTATAAAAGAACCAGTTGAGGATAAGCTGCCACATATTACTATAGAGCGAATTGAGGATACACCAATGGAGGATTTAATTTTAACCGATACGGTGCCGGATATTATTTGGATAGGGAATCAGGGGGGAATCTATTCCGATATCGTTGAATATGAGCTTGAAGTTGATTTGATCGAGTTGGCGGAAAAACATGATTTTGACATGGATCGTATTGAACCAAGTATTCTCACCTCCTTCATTAACCAAGATCCGACGGGGAAAGGAAGATTACTGGCCATGCCTTATAATCGAGGGGTTCGAGCCCTGTATTACAATAAAGATATTTTTGACTTGTTCGGGGAACCGTATCCTGAAGATGGGATGACATGGAAAGAAACACTGGAATTGGCCTATCGTCTTACAGGAACAAGGAACGGAGTGGATTACAAAGGTTTTACGTTTGATATGAGAGAGAAAGATACAGCCTCTAGACTTCCAATCCAACAATTGCCAATAAATTTTACAGACCCTGAAACGGGCGAATTGCTTTTTCAGGAGGATTCGATATGGTCCGATATCGCTTCCCTGTATCAAGACTTTGTGAACATTCCGGGTAACTATCCTTTTCCACCGTTCTATAAAGGATTTATCGAGGAAGGAACAGTTGCTATGTCTCCATATTGGAATGCGATTACAACAGTGCATAATGATGGAAATATAAACTTTGATTTGACAACCTTCCCACTTTGGGATGGGCACCCGGATTATGCACCGATTTCATGGAGCAATGCCTACGCGATTACAGCAACGAGTGAGCATCCAGATGAAGCGTTTGAAGTTTTAGCTTATATATTATCCGATGAGGCGCAAGAAATGCAATCAAGTAAATATGCTGTGGCCTCACCGTTAAAAGATCCAAAGATGCAGGAGGTATTTGGGGAGGAAGTAGAAGGGATGCAAGAATACAATACAGACGCATTTTTTAAATACCCACCTAATCCCGGACCGGAGAACGTCAGTCCGTACGATCGCTATTTAAACCCGAATACCCTAGTGGAGTCAATTGATTGGAGAATTTTATTTGATGAGGATATGGACGTGAATTCATTTTTACGCCAAGAGAAAGAGCGTTTAGATATTTTGATTCAAGAACGAATCAAAAATGAATAGTGAGTTGACTGATCAACTACACGATTTGGAACCGACACGGAGATCATCTAACAAAAAAACAAACCAAAACATATATTTTTTGTAGAAGAAACCCCCAAAAAATGCATGCTATGGAGACGTTTTTTGGGGATGCTCTCTGGTAATAACAACTCCTTGATGATATTTATTTCGTGAGACTAAATATTATTAAAATCCAGGGAAAGCTAGCGACGCCAAGGGTTTTTTGCTTTTTTTTTAAAAAAAGAAAAATGCCCGAGATTGGGCATTAATCGAAAGTAATGGAGTACATCAAGGCGTATTCTTTGGCAATGCTGTTTAACGCTTTTAGTGCGAGCTGATTATACGGATCTTCTGACTCTGCTTCTAAGCTTTCTTTTAACCGAGAATAAGCTGCTTTTAAAGAATCCTTATAATCAGGAATGTCTCCTTCGAATGGCTTCACAATTCTTATAGGCACGTTGGTTTGCTCTCGATAAGCCAATGCTTTGCGTTCATGAAAAAAAGGAACATCTGCCTGCAAAGGATTATGTAAATCTCCTTGTCGAGGATGATTTAGAACCGCTAAAATTTGAACGGTGTACTGATCCTCATGTAAAGCCGTAATTTTCCCAATGTATTTCCCAGTTTTTTTATTTGTTACAATGATATCACCGATCTCCATCAAATCACTCCTTTCCCTGTTCTATCCATTATCGGAGAAATGGCATGAAAATGAAAGGGAGATGTCTTTTATTCCGGATAGCAGAGAAATACTCTCGTATAGAAAGAAATACTACCGGATAGCAAAATAGACTCCCTCATCGACTAACCCGGAAATATTGCGATTTTCTTTGGAATCCTGTAAAGTTACTTTTGAAACGGAATGGATCCGTACATAATTCTTATTTTACAAAAAAGGAGATGCAGAAATGACCGAACAAAACATGTTTCCACAGTTATCAACAGAGATAGCGGAGGATGAAAAAGTAGTACAAATAAATACGAATGCAGGTTCAATTCGAATCAAACTATTTCCAAAGCAAGCACCAAAAACAGTTGAAAACTTTGTTACCCATGCAAAAGAAGGGTATTATAACGGCATTATTTTCCATCGCGTGATTCCTGATTTTATGATCCAAGGGGGCGACCCGACTGGTACTGGAGCGGGTGGAGAAAGTATCTATGGTGAAGCATTTGAGGATGAATTCACAATGGATTTGTTTAATCTTCGTGGAGCATTGTCCATGGCGAATGCGGGCCCTAATACAAACGGAAGCCAATTTTTTATTGTCCAGAACAATCAATTGGATCCAGGTTTTAAGCCACAATTAGAAAAAGCAGGCTTTCCAGAGGAGATCATTCAAGCTTATATTGAAAAAGGCGGTACTCCTCATCTAGATCATCGTCATACGGTCTTTGGCCATGTGCTTGAAGGATTGGATGTTGTTGATAAAATTGCCAACGTCGAAACGCAGCCTGGTGACAAGCCAGTAGAAGATATTGTAATTGAAAGTATTGATATTATAAAAGAGTAAAACGAAACCGCCAAGTGGCGGTTTTCACATATTTGTCGAAGATGAGCATTGGTTCTTGTCTATTTGCTCTGATATAATAGGATCATACTTATCAGAAAGGATGTTTCCTTTGTTATCAATTTTCCACATATTTGTGTTGAATATTATCCCAATGTATTTTCCTGAGGACAAAACAGAATATATTCCTGCCTTTATCCAATTAGCCCTTGTAGTCATTGCAGCGGTCTTAGTTGTTTTCTTTTTTAAAAAGATTTCCAAGAAACAAGAAGCAAAAGCGAAAGAACTAGAAGAGCGATTAAAGGAAGAGCAAGAAAACCAGCATTCCTAAAATGAACTGCACCGCCGAAATGTTAGAGTTACCTGACATTTCGGCGGTGCAGTTTTTTTATAAAAAAGAAACTTTCCTCCTAAAAGGATATTTCATTTTTGCTAAGGAAATAATGACGAACAATGACTTCTTTTTTGGAGGGATAGATGTGAAAAAAATGCTCCCTTTTCTATTTTGTTTTCTGCTTGTTGCTTGTGAAAGTTCGACACCCCCTAAGAAGTTAGAGGTTGACGTGATCAATCGAGATGGTGATTCTTTAGGAAAAGTGACACTTGAAGAACAAGCAGATGGGATGAAGGTAAAGGTTGATTTAGAAGGACTTCCTCCTGGTGAACATGCAATACATGTGCATGATCAATGGAAATGTGAACCACCAGATTTTCTTTCAGCAGGTGATCATTTTAATCCAGATGATAAAGACCACGGTCTGTTGAATCCAGAAGGGCCTCATGCAGGCGATCTTCCCAACTTAATCGTAGAAGAAGATGGGAAGGCCGAAGTAGATTTTATGGCAAATGGATTGAAATTAACAGAGGGAAAAGACTCCCTTTATACAAAGGATGGCACTTCAATTGTCATCCATGAGGACGCGGATGATGGGATGACCCAGCCAGCAGGGGATTCTGGCGAACGGATTGCTTGTGGTGAAATCACAAAAGATAAAAAGCCAGTGAAGGAAAAAGAATAGCATAATAAAGCACCCACGAAAATTGAAGTGGGTGCTTTATTATGCGTTGTTATTATTGAAAAGCTAATTTTAGTCTTTCCAGTCCTTCTTCTACAATCGAACGATGACAGGCGGGATTTAAGCGAATAAATCCTTCTCCGCCTTCTCCGTACGAAGCACCAAAGTTTACGGCTAATTTTGCTTTACCTAAAAGGTTTTCTCTTAATTGTTTATCACTTAATCCTGTTTTTCGGCAATCAATCCATACAAGATAGCTACCCTCTGGTCTCATCACTTCAAGTTCTGGAAGAGAGCGTGATACTTCTTCATCAATAAGATTTATATTTTCTTCGATGTAAGTAATACATTCATTTAGCCATTCTTCACCATCACGATAAGCAGCTTCCATCGCAATCATTCCGAATGTATTTAAGCTTGTAAGGTTTAATGTTTGTTGAATGATTGTCAGCTTTTTGCGCATATCTTCATTCGGAGCCACGATAAAGGATGCCTGTAAACCAGCAAGGTTGAACGTTTTGCTTGGTGCCATAAACGTCACAATAAAGTCCTGATAAGATGGATCCAGTGAGGTTAATGGCAGGTGCTGATGCGGTGCAAACGTAATATCAGCATGAATCTCGTCTGCTGCGATTAGTACACCATATTGCTTACAAAGCTCGGCTACTTTCGTTAATTCTTCTTTGCTCCATACACGTCCGCCTGGGTTATGAGGACTACATAATAGAAATAGTTTTACACCTGATTTTAATTTTTCTTCAAAATCCGCAAAATCAATTTCATAACGTCCATCAACCAATTGCAAAGGTGAATTAACCACTTCTCTCATATTGTTCTCAATCATATTGAAAAATGGTGTGTAGACAGGCGATTGCAATAATACTTTATCTCCTACTTCGGTAAAAGCCTGAATCGCCATTCCAATTGATGGAACAACACCAGGGCTGTATAAAATCCATTCAGGCTGAATTTCCCACCCATGTCGTTTATTCGTCCAATCAATGATCGCCCCTGCTGTGTTGACATTAGCAATTGTGTAGCCAAATACACCGTGGTCGATTCTTTCTTTCAACTTCTCGATCACAGCTACCGGTGGACTAAAATCCATATCTGCTACCCACATTGGCAGAAGTTCGTTTTTTCCGAAGGCTAGCTTCATTCCATCCCATTTTAGGGAGGAGGTATTGATTCTATCAACTTTTTCACTTAGCTTGTACATTCCTTTTTCCTCCTCAGCACACTTACGTCATCTCTATTCTAGCGATATTTAATTTAATTTTAAAGTACCTACTCAGAATATATGAGATCTCTTATATGCTGATAAACTTCAAATGGTTTTTCTTCGGGGAGTAAATGTCCTGTCTGAGGCAAAGAAATAAGTTGTGAATGGGGTAAGTCTTGGGCCAATCTCTTCCCTGTCTGAAGCGGAACTACTCGGTCATTTTCACCCCAAATCAATAGGCTAGGAGCTTGAATGGTTTTTAAAATGTCTGTGGAAAGATCGCCTTCCCAATGCCGGATCATTTTTTTAAAAGCACGAAACATCATATCATCTTCAAAAGGCTCGGAATAGCCGCGAATCATTTCCTCATCAATCATATTTTGATCATATACGACATGGTGTAGGTTTCCTAGCACTCCTGTTTTCCCAAGTTGATGCTTAATCACCTTTTCAAAGAAAGGGAAGTACGAAAAATAAGTGTAAGGTGGTTTAAGGCGGGATAAATAGCCGGAGCTACAAAGAAAAATCCCTTTTTGGATACAATTCGGTCTTTGATACATCATATTAAGTATCAACTGACCTCCCATAGAGTGGCCAACTCCGATAAAGGGTGAATCCTGCAACTGATCGACTAAACACCAAAGAGTATAGGCGATATTTTGGTAAGAATAATGAAATGAAGACGATCTACCACTTTTGCCAAATGGCGGAAAATCGACCACCACAACATGAAAGTCTTGAGCAAGAAGAGGCGCTAATTTCCGAAAGCTAAAAGTCGAAGATAGAAACCCATGAAGTAATAAAATTGTAGGCAGCTTAGGTTTGAGCTGATGATAGTAGCTTTCATAATAAAGATCAATCCCGTTTATGTGGGTGGAATGTGTAGAAAATATTGCAGTCATAGACTCACCTCTATTCTTATAGTTTACCCGAAACAGAATGTTTAAACAGAGGTTTGAAGGAGAAAATAACGGGAATAGAAATTGGTGGGTATGGTTATGTTTTGATTTGGGTAGGAATCTATGTTAAAATATTTAATTGCGTAAAAAGAAGATATTATATAAAATTTGGGAGTGTTTCCATGACGACAAAATATGAACTAGGTACAGTATTGACAGGGAAAGTAACAGGTATTCAACCTTATGGTGCTTTTGTGGCATTAGATGATCAAACACAAGGGCTTGTCCATATTTCAGAAATTAAACATGGCTTTGTAAAAGATATTAACGAGTTTCTATCTATTGGTGATGAGGTGAATGTGAAGGTTCTTGAAGTGAACCCAGATAACGGTAAAATTAGCCTCTCTATTAAAGCTACAGAAGAGCCACCAGCTAAACAAAAAAATACGAAGCCAAGTAAACCATCAACTGAATCAACTATTGAAGCAAGTGGGGAAGGCTTCAATACATTAAAAGATAAGTTACAAGAATGGATTAAGCAATCTGATAATAAAGATTTACTGAAGAAATAAGTAGTAGCCGGAGGGTGTCTGATTGACAGGCATCCTCTTTTTAGGGTGTTGAAAAAGTGGCAGCTTCTTATTAAATCCTATGGAAAAGACCTATTCCAATACATGGAGAATATGGTAATATGAAGAGGCATAGCATTATGGAGGAATAGGGAGGGGTAGTCGCATACAAATTGGATGGAATCATAAAATACCAGCTAACTTCATAAAATCGTGGCAGAAAGGGGAAAAATTGAATTCTTATTCTGTAAACGATAGAGAATTTTTTAAAATATCTAACCTAATATGCTATTGAAAAGCGAAAAAGTATTGGAAGCGTTCGCTTGGATCTATTCCATCTTTTATGTAAAATTAATAAATGTGTACCCTAACCATTTAATTATGAGTTTTTAGAAAAAGAATGTATTCCTTTGACCATATTGGTGGAAATTACAGGACAAACATGTTTGAATGTAAGATAAATTTGATTAATGAATAAAGAGGCGAAATAAAACGATGGTGGAAAATCTTAACTTATTTACATCAACTCAAGAGGTTATTAAAGATGGTCTCCACAAACTTGGCTTTGGCGAAGAAATGTATGAACTGTTGAAAGAGCCAATGAGAATGATGACTGTAAGAATTCCTGTTCGTATGGATGATGGTTCTGTTAAAGTTTTTACAGGATTTCGTGCCCAACATAATGATTCGGTAGGTCCTACGAAAGGGGGCGTCCGTTTTCATCCAGAGGTGAACGAAGAAGAAGTAAAAGCGATGTCGATGTGGATGACAATTAAATGCGGAATTGTGAATCTCCCATATGGTGGGGGGAAAGGCGGAATTATCTGTGACCCGCGTACCATGTCGATGAATGAAATTGAACGACTAAGTCGTGGGTATGTTCGAGCAATTAGTCAAATTGTCGGACCAACGAAAGATATTCCTGCGCCCGATGTTTTTACCAACTCACAAATCATGGCTTGGATGATGGATGAATACAGCCATTTGCGTGAAAATGATTCTCCTGGCTTTATTACAGGTAAACCGATCGTGCTTGGAGGCTCTCAAGGAAGAGAGAAGGCTACAGCCCAAGGTGTAACTATTTGTATTGAAGAAGCAGCTAAAAAACGCGGTTTAAAAATAAAAGACGCGCGCATCGTCATTCAAGGTTTCGGAAATGCAGGTAGTTTCCTTTCAAAATTCCTTTATGATGCAGGGGCAAAAATTGTCGGGATTTCCGATGCATATGGTGCATTACATGATCCAGATGGTCTAGATATTGATTATTTACTTGATCGCCGTGATAGTTTCGGCACAGTTACAACCCTATTTGAAAATACAATTTCCAATAAGGAATTGTTTGAATTGGACTGCGATATTATTGTACCTGCAGCAGTGGCCAATCAGATCACAGCAGAAAATGCGCCAAATATTAAAGCATCAATCGTGGTTGAAGCAGCAAACGGACCAACAACAGAGGAAGCAACCCGGATATTAACGGATAAAGGCGTGTTACTTGTACCCGATGTATTGGCAAGTGCAGGGGGAGTGACCGTTTCTTACTTCGAATGGGTGCAAAATAATCAAGGGTATTATTGGACAGAGGAAGAAGTCAATGAAAAATTGACAGTAAAACTTGTAGAAGCATTTGAAAATGTCTATCACACAGCGGAAACTCGAAAAATCAATATGCGCTTAGCAGCCTACATGGTCGGACTCCGTAACACCGCCGAAGCCTCAAGATTCAGAGGCCGGGTGTAAAGAAAAGCGGAGGCGACTGTCCAACGACGTACAAACTCGTATAATAAGGATGAACGGCTAAAACCGCGCCGTCCTGGCGCAACGCCGTTCTGACCAACATCCTGTTGGCCTGAGATAAAGGAAACACGGCGAAGAATGAGCCGATGTTGACTTATCGTAGGAAGGCACTGAAAGTTTGCTAGTCGCTAGGAGCCGTAGCTAGACAAAGAAAAGCGGAAGGCGGTTGCCTAGGGGCGACAAGCAAATGTTCATGAACCAAGGAAGGGTGAACTTTCCCTTCAGTGGTTCAAGGTTATTTGACCTCGAGCCCCTACCGCCTGCAGCTGGACAAAGAAAAGCGGAGGCGTCTATAGAAAGAAGAACGGCTTACAATGCATGGTCATAAAAAACAAACTTAGTGGAGGAAACTTTCATTGAGTTTGTTTTTTTGAGCATTTAACTCCAAAGTTTAATGGAAAACAGGAGGAAACTGTGCTTTGATCGTCCCGTTCTACCCGATTCCAGCGAAAAGACGTAAGGGCGCCGGGCAAGACCGTAACGTTCTACCCGATTCCAGCGAAAAAGCGTAAGGGTGCGGCGCAGGCTCGTGTTGTTCTTCATGAATATATAGTCGTTTGGTATCTAGAACTTGAAAGTTAAGCTTTATTCAGCTAAAGTTAAGGAAGAATGTATCATAGGGAGGTTTTAGGCATGGGACATATTCGTTTTGACTATTCCAAGGCGCTTGCTTTTTTTGGACAGCATGAAGTCGATTATTTGCAAGCAGCAGTGGAAACAGCCCATACACAGCTACAGGATAAAACAGGTGCAGGCAGTGATTTCTTAGGATGGATTGATTTGCCTGTGGAGTATGATCGTGAAGAATTCGCGCGGATTCAAAAAGCAGCCGCAAAAATAAAAGCAGACAGTGATGTTTTGCTTGTAATTGGAATTGGCGGCTCCTATCTTGGGGCTCGTGCTGCGATTGAAATGCTCAACCATAGTTTTTACAACGAACTACCTAAAGAAAAAAGACAAACACCACAAGTATTATTTGTAGGAAATAGTATTAGCTCTACATATATGCGTGATCTAATGGATTTATTGGAAGGGAAGGATTTTTCTGTCAATGTCATTTCTAAATCAGGGACAACGACTGAGCCTGCCATTGCATTCCGGATTTTCCGTAAATTATTAGAAAATAAATATGGGGCGGAAGAAGCGAAGAAGCGAATTTTCGCCACAACCGATCGTGAAAAAGGAGCACTGAAAACATTAGCGAATGAAGAAGGCTATGAAACATTTGTCATTCCTGATGATGTTGGTGGACGTTATTCAGTGTTAACGGCTGTAGGGTTATTACCGATTGCGGTTAGTGGTGTTGATATTGAAGCAATGATGAAGGGGGCGGCTGACGCTCGCGAGGCATTCAGCTCACCTGATCTAAAGGAAAATCCGGCTTATCAATATGCAGCCATCCGTAATGTTTTATACAACAAAGGAAAAACGATTGAAATGTTGATCAATTATGAACCAGGTCTGCAATATTTCGCAGAATGGTGGAAGCAATTATTCGGCGAAAGTGAAGGAAAAGATCAAAAAGGCATCTACCCTTCTTCCGCTAATTTTTCAACAGATCTTCACTCGCTTGGCCAATATGTGCAAGAAGGGCGTCGCGATCTATTCGAAACTGTTATTAAAGTTAAAAATGCCCGTCACGAACTTGTGATTGAAGGGGAAGAAAACGACCTAGACGGATTGAATTACCTAGAAGGAAAAACGATTGACTTTGTAAATGATAAAGCCTTCGAAGGAACATTGCTTGCTCATACAGATGGCGATGTACCAAATCTAGTTGTCGAGATTCCAGAAATGGACGCATATACATTCGGTTATCTCGCCTACTTCTTTGAAAAAGCATGTGCTGTAAGTGGCTATCTCCTTGGCGTGAATCCTTTCGACCAACCAGGAGTAGAAGCCTATAAAGTAAATATGTTTGCTTTACTTGGAAAGCCTGGATTTGAAGAGAAAAAAGAAGAATTGGAAAAACGTCTGTAGAAATTAAAATAGAAAAGGAGCAGTTTATTATTGGACTGCTCCTTTTTGCGTACCCTAAAATAAATTTCAAATGCAAGATAAGTTAGTGGTAGTCGTTGCAAGTAATCCTTATGCCGAAGCTGTAAAATTTACTGACGATACGTTTTAGACATAAGGCCCACAAACATTAAAATCATTAATCAACCCAGCTGGAGGTTAAACTGCTTTTTAACTAAGTGGTGCTTAGCACCCTAAAAAAGTTGGTTCCTCCACGTAGGGGAATCCGACTTTTTTAGGTTGAAGTTTACTTAGTAGCTGGTGTAGTATGTAAATAGCACACTAATACACAGCTTGTTATATATATCGGTACTATTGTTCAGGGGAGTGAATAAGGGCACCCCATAAAAGAATAGGAAAAATGAACCCATTAGACTGATTTTACAATATTTTAAAAAGGTTGGTGTTTATGATGTATCAAGAAGAATCTCCATGTCATTATCGGCGCGCTCTTGAGGTGGTCTCTAGGAAGTGGGCAGTGTTGGTTTTCTATGAACTGGAACAAGAAAAGTTACGTTACAGTGATTTATTCCAACGAATTGAAGGTATAACCAAAAAGATGCTGACCGAGACCTTGCGTCAACTTGAGAGAGACGGTCTTGTGCATCGTCATGTATATGACACCGTCCCTCCTGCTGTAGATTATTCATTGACGTCGCTAGGGTTGACCTTGATTGAACCGATGAGGGTTCTGCACCGATGGACGGATGCACATTACGATTCGGTTCTCGAATCTAGAAAAAAATTCGATCACGCACAAGGACATCAGGATAATCAGCCAAAGACCTAACATGTAGACAGTTGATCGCGAATAACATCATAAACGTCATTACCATCATCGAAAATATCTGTTAAGGCATAGAATAAGTGAATCATTCCATGGTATCTTTTCATGGTCACCTTCACACCGTTTTCGATCAGCATTTGTCCGTACTTTTCCCCTTCGTCTCGTAATGGATCAAGCTCAGCCGTAATGACCAAGGCTGGAGCGACATCCTTGACATCACCATATATAGGAGAAGCGAGTGGGTTCTTTCGTTCATCCACTGTATTAAAGTGATGAGATCCACAACAGTCCAAAAGGGCTGTGGTAAGGAAGTACCCATCTCCATACGTTTTCCTTGAATCGTAATCCCTCTTCCAATCTGTTAAAGGACATAACAATACTTGATATTGAACAGCTATAGATTCATTGATACGCGCTTGCTGCGCCACGACTGCGGCTAGTGTCGCACCAACACTTTCCCCGGCAACTGCAATGCGTTTTGCATCTAATCCATATTGTTGTGCATGCATAGATAACCATTCTGCAGCGTAGATTGCTTCATCGACCGGGACAGGGAATTTATACTCTGGCGCAAGTCGATAATCTACTGATACAATCGCTCTTCCTGTTGAAGCAGCCAATTTGCGGCACATCGGATCATAGTCGTTCATTCGGTTAAAAACAAAGCCACCTCCATGAAAAAACAAGATAACAGGCATATTAGCGTTTTCTGAAGGTCGATAAAGGCGAACAGCTAATTCGCCGTGTGGTCCCTGTAATACAATATCCTCTATAGTGGATAAGGGAATGTCTTCAGAGATGGCGGTAGCTTCGGCTGCGTTACGAATTTCCTCTGGCGTCATAAGATGCAACGGTGGAGACGATGCTATCTGATCCAAAAATTGTTTTGTTTCCATAGGTATTGACATTGATATTTCCTTCCTCTCTAAATTTTTTATCGCGAATTAACTGGCACTAAGATCGGCAGGAGATCATCTGCTAGTAAATCCCCGATTGAAGTTCTCATTATTGCATGTTGTAAATTCACTATAAACGATGTTCAATGCTTTGATAAGAAGGCACTTTAAGGTGCCCTTATCCAGATTCTTTGAAAACCATTAAAATTGTGTATGATTATTTAGAACATTTAATTTAAATGAAATATGCAGCAAGAAGATCACTTCATAACCTGCGAGTGTTTGGATTGAAACCTTACAGACAGGGATAAAACGATACAAAAAAAGGCGATTACAACAACAGCTGATCCTATACTTGCTGTGCTGGCCACAGAACCCGTGAGATTCAGCACCATGCCTCCTATACCTGAGCCCAAGGCAATCCCAATTTGCAATGCAGAATTATTAATACTTTGCTGAATGTCCGATGAAATAGGATCGACATTTACAATATAGTTTTGTATAGACGGTGATAAAGCCCAACTTAGCAGCCCCCATATCATCATGACGGCTAAGAATAGAAAAATTGAAACCCTTGTATATGGTAAAGCAAACAGTACAACCGCAAATAAAGCTGTAACGAGTAACATGCTTTTTTGCGAGCCAATACGGTCAGCTAGAAAACCGCCTACAGCACCACCACCAACAGCAGCAATGCCATAGAGAAAATAACAAACACTAATCCAATTTTGATTTAAATGCAAAACGGTCATTAAAAAGGGCGTAAAATAAGCGAAAAATACAAAATGACCTGCTATGAAAAATAATAAGGCAAAATGAGCACCCATCAATTTAACATTACCTAATGCCTTGAGCTGATTTTTAACAGACAATACATTCCCAGGCGATATTTTTCCTAAAAATACATAAATCAAAACCATAGAAATGATGGTTAAAATCATAATTCCAAGAAAAACAGATCTCCAGCCAAATGAATTTGTTATCACAATACCAATCGGTACTCCTAGGACAAGTGCCGAGCTAATCCCCATGTATATCAAACCTAAAGATTTAGCACGGTGCTTAGGTTGAGCAATCCTTGATGTAATCGTCAAAGATAATACAATAATAAGTGCAGCACTCATGGCGGTAATTACACGTGCCACAATCACTAAAAGAAATGTCGAACTAAAATAAGTGATCATATTTCCTGAGAAAAATACAGCTAAAGTCATCAAATACAATCTTTTCCGTTCAATCTTTCTCGTAATGGAAAACAGAATTGGCCCAGAAATCGCATATACTAAAGCATATACTGTGACCAGTTGCCCCGCTGTACCGACAGAAACACCAAGCTCATCAGCAATTACAGGCAAAACTCCTCCGATAATCAATTCTACTAACCCCACAGCCATTGCCACCAATGCTAATACAAATATTCTAAAATTCATCAAATCACCTCCATTTTTATCCCGAATTAATTCGAGGAAAAACAAGAATTGTGAGTGTGTGAGCAATTGCTAGTAACTTCCCGATTCGTTTTGACCTGCAGGACGCAAGTCACAAAACGTTGCGACATACAAGGACGAACTAGTGTAGGTGAAACAACAGGACGTGGTGTTGTAAGCCTTTCAAAGTAAACTGATTGAAGTTTGACTATATGCACAAACTTTTCAATGGGTGGCAAACTCCTTTCTAAAATCCCCTTGTTTCTTCCCAATAAATTCATTATAAAAAATGTCTGGTACGTTGATAAGAAGGCACTTTAAAGTGCCCTCTTAACAAAATTTTCTCCATGCCTTAAGGTAAGGGTATGAGAAATAACAAACTCAATTTAGGCAAAACAAAAAGAAAATGATAGAAGAGTTCAATCATTTTCTTTTGTTACTATTACAAAAGTATGTTCAATATGATAGACAGGGAGCGTGATGGATATTATAACTCAAAAATATTTACCTCAATGGGCCAAGGATTATTTACACTATATTCAAATTCCGGTTAGGGAACCTTCACTGCAATATTTAACCGAAATCTGTACCGCACACTTAATGCGAATTCCTTTTGAAAATATTAGTACGCTATTGCAATTTGATGAATATCATCAAAAGGGTAGATTAATTCAAGACGAAAAAAAGTTTGTTAGACAGCTATATCAATATCAAATGGGGGGACATGTTATGTGATTAATAGCAGTTTTTACCAATTGTTAAAGCAACTTGGCTTCCACTGTCGTTATGCTTTCTTGGGTGGGGGACATGTCGCCCTGCTCGTTCGACTTCCAAATGAGGACGAAGAAATGTATGTTGATCCCGGGAATGGGGCGCCTTTTTTTAAACCGATTCAATTAGAAACCGATCCCATGAATCGTTCACAGTTTGGTGGAATTGAAGTACACCTTCGTCCAATGGATGAACCTGGAATGTATAAATATTATCGATATGTGGATGGAAAGTTACTTAATCATATGGTTTGGTCTTTTGACACTCGAAAGAACTATCAATTTGATGATTTCCAGCCAGCAATCCAAAGATATTTTCAGCCCAATGGTTTCTTTACATCTGATTTGCGTTGTCAAATTTGGCAACTGGAGCAAAAACGTTCATTGTCTCTAGTCAATAATATGCTAAGTATTCGATATAGTAATGGGAAGGTTGAGAAACGCGAATTAACCGATATTTCCGATGTTCGTAGTGTTATCAATCATGAATTTGTCCTTCCTAAATTACCAATTGAGGATGCAATAGGATCTTTGGAAAAAAGGGGTGTAAATATTTTTAAAAATAATAATAATTAATTTTTACCAGCTTTAAAGCTCGATGATAATAAGGTGTCGAATTACCAGAAACCTAATTTTGACATCGTCTCAGTAATTGGAAAAACAATTTTAACCGAAGAATGAAATTACAAACCTGATTTTTGTTGTCTAGTGTTCATGGAGTATAACGATCCTTCTTTGGGTTTTAAGTGATCGTATGCTCATGGATAGCTGAAAAAGTTTCACGTTATTGTGGCTGCACTCAAGGCAAAAGGATCCCAAAGGATTTCTCAATTCATTCCGCTTTTGAATCCTAAAAGATGAAAGTAGTTTATTGCATATGACAATCGGCATTTAATGAGACCCATTCCATTGGACCTTCGAAGGTAAGATCCTGCATTTATAAAGGTGGAAATACTAATTCAGCCATTCTGCACTTGGTTTCTCGTTCATTCGTTTCCGATGTCACAAATCAGACCCTTACATCGTTATATGTGTAAAACATAAGTGAACCTTCAATCAGTGGGGGTTTTACTGCCCGTTAATGCGGGATAAAGGGAGCTGAGGAATGATGAACGACTTGACATATGTAATCGTCGGAGGCGGTCATGCAGGAATTGGAGTGCTTAAAGCAATACAGGAAACGACACGAGGGATGGTGAACGGGCGGCAGATTCAGATTGTTTTGATCGATAAGCAGCCCGGTCATGTACGCAAAGTGATGTTATTTCGGCCGGCCGCAGGCGGAGAGGAGATTATTATTTCCTGGAGGCGTTATTTATCAGAAGGTGCTGAATTCGTGCAAGGTACGGTTACATCCGTGGATAGTGAGAAAAAATGGGTTAGATATATAGATGTGCAAGGAAATGATACCCGAATTCATTATGATTGTTTAATCTTGACGGTCGGTAGTATCGTTCGGGAACCGGGTCTGCATCAGGGTGGCATCGCCTTGAGCAATTTGCAAGCCGCACAGGATATCCGCGAGTGCTGGTGTGCCAATCTATGGAAGGCTGTTAGGGAGACGAACCTTAAGGAACGAAAGCGATTGATGAAAATAGCGGTTGCAGGAGCGGGCATCAGTGGCATTGAGACTTCCGCCGAGCTGGCGGAAGCTATGCGGAAGGAAGCATCGGCAATAGGGCTGAATCCGTCCGATGTCTCTGTCTATTTATTGAATGGACAGGAGCGGCTCTTTCCGGGAGGGCCGGAGAAAGTTGGGCGGAAGTTGGATCAGATGCTTAGCAAATGTGGAGTGACAGTGATTCATAATCGTAAGGCGATGAGGGAGAAAGCTGGAGTGCTAAAGTTGAACAATGGCGATTGTTTGACGATTGGCTTATGTGTATGGACAGCTGGTCTTATTCCAAATCCGGTCCTTCGCAATATGAACTTGCCACTTACCCCCGATGGCCAAATGCTGGTAGATGAATGTTATCGCGTTCAAGGGGTTCCGGATGTATACAGCATTGGCGACTGTGCAAGAATCATCGATCCAAGTACTGGCAAGATGGATCAGATGACGTGCAAAGAAGCCGGACCGCAGGCAGTGCGTCTGGGAAAAATCATGATGGCAGATTTGGAGGGACGTCCTGCACCAGTTCATAAATCCGTGATGGATGCCTTTGCCATCGGTTTGGGGAAAAATCGCGGGTTGGTGTGGGTGCGCAAATGGGGAATTAATATGATTATAACGGGAAAGCTTGCCTGGAAAATCAAGAAGCTGGCATGGGATTGGGCCAGTCAGCTTCGATAGAAATAAGGAAACCAAAATTGTAAAGCATCTAATAGTTAGTAGAAGGTGGGACGGTGAATGGAGGAACTGTATGAACTGTACGATCAACATAGAGGGCTGTTGTTTACGCTGGCTTATCAGTTGACAGGCTCTGCTGCAGACGCGGAAGATGCGGTACAGGAGGTGTTTGTTAAGGTGTGCGACATACATCCCGAACGTTTGGAGGAACCAAAGGCCTATTTGTGCAAAATGGTAACCAATTACTGTATCGATCTGCAGAGGTCGGCGCGGAAGCGGAGAGAAGTGTACGTCGGTCAATGGCTTCCAGAACCGATTCGGACACCGGAGACTGATGCGCTCGAGACGGTTGTTACCCGCGATCTATTGTCGTACGCCATGCTCGTACTTTTGGAGCGGCTGACACTGACAGAACGAACGGTTTTCGTCCTGCGTGGGCGATTGGCTTTGATTACCCCGAAATAGCGATACTTCTTGACAAGAGAGAGGCGAATTGTCGCAAGTTGATGAGCCGGGCTAGAAGCAAGATGGGAATATCTGAAGAGGAACAGATCGCGGCCGAATCGGTCGATTTGGAGTGGATTAGCAGGTTCCTCATATCCCTTGAGAAAGGGAACGTTGACCATGTGATGTCTCTGCTAAGCGAAGACGTCATGCTCTTCTCCGACGGAGGTGGAAATGTAAACTCATTTAAACGTCCGATACAATCGCGCGATTACGTTTCCAGAATCCTGGCGAGCGCGTTCACCGGCATAAAGCCCTATTATCAGGATCCACATTTTGAGGTTACCGCTTTGAACGGTGAGACCGGCATATTACTCTGTTCGGTGGACAAAATTGTTGCCGCAATATTTATACAAATCCAACGCAGAAAACTTACTAGGATCTACATTGTACGAAACCCAGATAAACTTACCCGTCTTCAGGTAAGGTGCATAGAAGATAAGAGTTAATAATTAATTTTAAATGACATGAGATAAGGATGACAGATTAATTTTTTGATTCTGAAATAGGTGATAGTGTGAATGTTACGAGATACGCAATTTATAAGCCAACATTTATGTCGTTAACAGGCGCTTATTCGGAATAAAAACTAGCCGGGATTTAGACCATATCGTATTATAAGGTCATCAGAGTTTTATTTACTGGGTGATCTTATTTTGAATCACAGCCATTCATCAATGATTAATACTTCACACTATCACACGTTAAGATGGGATAGGCGAATATTTCACAATGAGCGGGAAAACATATCTTTATGTGAAATAACTGTGAAGGTAGGGATGAAATGAGATGGAAAGCAATACGAATAAAGAACAGATCACCGCTTCTGAGCTTGCAAGCCTTTGGGTTGTTTACCAAAAAAAGACGATGATGGTTAGGGTCACGGGTTTCCTTTTGTCGAAAAATCAAGATTCTGAGTATAGGAAAATATTGCAAACATTTCACAAAGGAGAAAAGAACTTTGTGGATGAATTGGTTACTATTTTCAAGCATGAAGGAGCGGTTGTGCCGGTTGGGTTCACTGAAAAAGATGTGAATCATGAGGTGCCGAGATTATTTGATGATACATTTGCTGTGATGTATTTGCGCACAATGATGAAAATTGCTACAGGTATCCATGCTATACATATGACGATGGCCTATCGGAAGGATATTATGGATTTGTACAGAAGGTTCACAGAATTTGCGGAGGAAATTTTGGTTAAGGCCACCCAGTGTTTATTGGGGAAAGGTGTGCTTCCAAAACCTCCATATGTGACCTTGCCTCAACATGTTGCGTTTACAGAAGAGAAGGCTTATCGCTCAGGATTTAAAATAGGGGGACACAGAAGATCATTAAATACGATTGAAGTAGCTTATCTCTATCAAGGAGTTGAATCCAATGTGATTGGGATGAAATTAATGACAGGCTTTGCTCAAGTTGCAAGGGAAGAAGAGATTTCGAAATATTTTTTTCAAGGGAAAGAATTGGCGAAAACGATTATTTCGAAATTTAGTGGATCCTTATTAGATAGTGATATTAACGTTCCTGCTCCGTCTGCGGGATTGGTTACAGACTCCACAATGTCTCCTTTTTCAGATAAGCTCATGTTGTATAATACATCCTTATTGAGTGATTTTGCTTTGGGGAGCAACGCGTTAGGAACATCCTTCAGCCTAAGGAAAGACCTATCCATGAAAATGCTCATGACCGGAAAGGATATTACAAAATTTGCGAATGAGGGAGGGAACCTCACGATGAAATATGGATGGATGGAAGAACCCCCGCAAATGGAGGACAGAATCCAATTGACAAAACGGAAAAGTAAGTAAAGACTATAATTCGGTAAATAGGGAGGCCCTAGCAGATTTGTTGAACTGCTAGGGCTTTGACGTTATTTTGGCTACCCCCAAGGCAAAATGATCCCATAGGATTTCTTCAATTAATTCAGCTTGCGAGTCCTGACAATCAATAATAAGAATAATTTCGGATTTTTTTCCTTTGAGTAGTCTTTTTTTCTTTTTAAAAATTTTCTCTGTATAAAGTCTAATTGCAAACCCAAGCACAAAGCCAAGCGCGGCGCCGATCAATCCCCAATAAATAGGCCCCCAAGCCAATTTAAAGCCGATACTGGCTCCAATCACAGAAAATGCTGTGGCTAATGCGACTCCGATATCAATAAGGGATGTACCGTCGGAGCGATAGTGGGAATCGAAAACTCTACGTTCCTCTGTTCGATTATCTAATGGAACAGCAAATATATTCTCTTTTTTTATGCCTGCTTTCTCTATTGTGGAGATAGCCATTTCTAAAAAGATAGAGGCTGGGACAAAACCCAGTAAAAACAGAAAAAGTGATTTTCTACTAAGATGAAGTAGGAAATCACTTTTTTAATTTGATTAAAAAATGAAAAAATGTACAAAAAAAGGATACCTTCTGATAAAG
>NZ_BORE01000035.1:0-16622 GCF_018333015.1 Bacillus sp. J14TS2
GCCGTGCTGTCTAGCTACAGACGGCAGGAGCGAGAGACTCGCAGGATGCGAGTCCATCGGTGTTTCGACAGGACGTCGAGCCTTTAACCGATGTTCCGCAAAATAACCCTGAATCGCAGAAGGGGAAAGTCACCCTTCTTCGTTTCAGGAACATTTGCTTGTCGCTCCTAATCAGCCGTCTTTCGCATTTCATGTATCCTTTATCTCAGGTCTACAGGATGTAGGTCAGAACAGCGTTGCGACGTACAGGAGGTACTAGTGCAGACGAAGCGATACGACGTCGCGTTTGAGTCTGCCGCCAGGACGGCGCGTTTTTAGCTGTTCATCCTTACTATGAAAGTTTGTACGTCGCTAAACGAGCGCTTGCGCTTTTTTTCCTTTACAAGTAATTCCGATTGACGCTTTCTGCTAGATTCAGTAAACTGAAAGATAGTGTAAAATAAGGGGGAAATATCTGTGCCATCCATGAGTTTACCAGTTTTAATTATTTCAATGTTACTTTTCTTTGTGCTCTTTTTCGGGATTGGATTTATCCTAAACATGCTATTGCGTATGACATGGGTCATGGCTCTTGTGTATCCGGTTGTTGCATTATTGATTATAAATACATTGCCGTTCAGTCAATATTTTACAAATAGTAAAACAGCTTTCTCGCAATTAGGAAAGAATTTGACGAATCTGGCCCCAGCAGATATTACAATTCTATGTGCTGGTCTTGTCGGAGCGATTTTATCCGGTTTTACTATGCGCATTCTCAGGGCAAAAGGTTACCGGATGTTTTAAATGAGGGTCGATAAATAGATGCTGACACATTGCTGGTCAATCCTAAACTTTCAGCTTGAGACTTTGAAATTGAAAGATTACTAGCATCATTAGCAAAAGAACGCCAAAAGGGGAGAGTGGTCTTTTGGCGTTATGCGCCCTTTTCACATTACCTACCTCCTTCTATATTCCATTAACCAATTCGCCTCATCATTTATTTTTTTCACTTTCATGAATCCACATTTTTCATAACATCTTATTGCCCTTATGTTGGACACAGCAGGGTCTAAAAGAATGATCTCGGCATCGGTATGATGAGCTATATAATCCAGCATTAGACGAACCATGATTGCTCCAATCCCTTTGTTATAAAGCGAAGGGATACCAATAAATTGATCCATTCCATATATATTGAAATGTGCAGGATAGTCCAATTTTTCTTGTTCTTCTTTACTAAGTTTATACTGTTGTATAAAGCCTATGGGCATGTTGTCTAATTCAACAATATAAGGGATGATAGGAATTGCGCCATTCACTCTCGGTTCGTATTTATCCTTCACCTGTTGCAAAGTAAATGGGGCATTCACATCTCCATAGAATTCCAGAACCTCTTTTGTACTTAGCCATTGTGCCATTAGCTGAAAATCAGTATGTTTCATCTTTCTGATGGAAACATCGTTCGTCTTCAATATATTTATCCCTCCCTTTGTCAAAAAATAGGATATCAATTTCATTTTACGATGGGGTATCCTAATAAGTAAAATTTACTTAGCTCCAGCGCCTAGCAAATTTATGGTTTCTTTCTAGGATAAGTCAACATCGATTCGCCTTTATGGGTTCATCGTGTTTCTTTTATTTCCTTAGAACCCTTTAAATTTGTTCGTCGCTGAAGAGGCGCTGTAATGGCCTGATAACAGGCTTTTGGTCACAAAAGCCATCCGATGTGCAGGACGTCGTATTTTGAGCCTGTCACCAGGACGGCGTGAATTTATCCTTCGATCCTCTCAAATCAGTGGGTAGGGAAGAAAATCCCCTGTTGAAATTTCACTTTATGCAGCTTTCGACTGCTTTTTTCGTTTTTTCAGTCTTCCTGTCCAAGAGAAATAGGTCCAGATGCGGTTGATCATCTCAAGTGGGCCAGAACGGAAATAAATTAAATAATAGTGACTAATGAACATTTGCAATCCAAAGATGGCAAGGCCGAGAAGGATGCTGAAGCCGATGCCCATTTTGCTGAATTGTCCTAAGCCATACCCATAGAAAATGGTTGTACAGACGATTGTATGTAATATATAATTCGTCAGGGATAATTTTCCTACACTTTCCAATAGTTTACGCAGTTCCCCTGACCAATTTTGGCAGTATAAAAGCGCCATACTGAAAATATATCCGACTGCAAGCAATGGTCCGCCGAGTGTAATGGCCAATTCTGACCAGCTTGTTTCTGGGAAGAACTGATATATGGTTTTTAAGACGAGCCCAACAGGAACCAGAATGGCTGCAGCATATTTATAAAGTTTTTTCTCCTTTAATGGATTGAAAAATAGTTTGCGTTTTGCTGCATACATGCCAAAGAGAAACATAGGCGCTGTGAAAATCGGAGAAAATAAGGTTACAAACAGCAAGAAATAGAAATCCTCTTCTAAAGGAGCTTCATGATTACGATGGTATTTGATTTCTTGATAGGTACCTGTTCCGTAAATATCATTGGTCTTTTCAATATAAGGTGCTAATTTTTGGGGAGAAGCAAGTTCAGTCTGCCCGCCATCTATAAAAGCACCAATCCCGACAAATAGCAGTAATAAGGAGGAAAGCAGGATGCCCCAAACGAGAATGGTCTTTTGTTTGCGTTTGAGAAACAGTAAAAGGAAAAAGCCCATAATACCATAAAAAGTTAAAATATCCCCTTCCCATAAAAATGTTGCATGTAAGCCGCCTACTACCAACAAAAAAATGGATCTCCGCACAAAATATCGTTTTATCTTCAACCCTTTCTCTTCCAAATTTTCTTTCAACATCATCATCGAATAGCCAAATAGAAAAGTGAAAATCGGCATAAAGCTCTCTTCTACAAAAATCCGTAAAAATTCATTCAGAAAGGAATCCATGGGGGAGAGCGTGAAGAATTCCATTTCATCCTTTCCCCAAATACCGTACTGAAAAATCAACAGATTTGCTAATAGTATGCCTAATAGGCTAAATCCACGAATCCCATCAATAGCTTGAACTCTACTCTTTTTATTTTTCATTTATCCATCTCCTAAAAACATTTGATCCTATCTTCATCATAAGAGAAGGAATTAACCAGGAAGCAACCTGAACCTTACCATTGCCTTAATTCTTACGACAACTTGTTTAACTATAAGAAAGGTTCTTATGCTAGGATGAGGGAGAAGGAGTGAGACTTATGAAAGACAGTCCGATTTTATTAGTGGACGATGAAGTAGCAATCATGCAGATGGTTGAAATGGTGTTAAAAAAAGAAGGATTTACCCATATATATAAAGCAGAGACAGGCGAGGAAGCAATGGCGTGGGTTCGAAAAGCAGCAATCGACTTTATTGTCTTAGATGTTATGCTCCCTGATGCAAATGGTTTTGATTTATGTGAGAAAATCCGTGAATATTCGGATGCATATGTGTTATTTTTAACCGCAAAGATAACTGATTTTGATGTTTTAACAGGGTTTGATAAAGGCGGGGATGACTACGTGACAAAGCCATTTAACCCGCTTGAAATTGTCGCTCGCATTAAAGCGCAACTAAGAAGAAAGCAAGACGTGAGGACTTCTCCCATTCGACATCATAAAAAGCGACATGATTTCGGGCACTTTATTTTAGATGAGGAAACAGGGGACTTACTTGTCGAAGGGAAAATTGTGCCGTGTCCGGCCCAAGTCTATTTATTGTTACTTTATTTTTGCAAACACCCGAATCGTGTTTTATCGAAGGAGCAACTATTTACTGCGGTGTGGGGCTATGAACATATGGCAGATGATAATACGGTCATGGTTCATATTCGCAGAATTCGCGAAAGAATTGAACCAGATCCTAGCAGTCCGATCTTTCTGCTTACTGTGCGTGGACTAGGTTACAAGCTCGTAAAGGAAGTCTCCTCATGAAACTGCAAAGAAGGCTTGCTTTCCATTTTTCTATTCAATTTATTGTTCTATTCATTTCCGTCTTTTTATTATTTGTTTTTTTGCTTATTTTAGTAGCCAATTTAATGACGCAAGATGAGTTAAACACAAATACAGCAGATGGTTTAGTAGAGGCGATTCCAACCGTAGCTGTTATTGAGAATGATACCGTAAAACTAGATCGTAAATGGTCAGACTTATTAGCGGAAAATGATATGTGGATGCAAATTATGAATAAGGATGGTCGCGTTATTTATTCTGCTCATACACCAGCCTCTTTACCAACGTCCTACACGGTTAATGAACTGTTTTTAATGGAAGAGAACCGAGAAATTGATCATTACCCGATCCGAACCAATTATGATTCGTGGTTGTATGGGAAGCATTACTATGTGTTTGGCTTCCAGCATAATGATAAGGAAATGCTTGGAGAATGGTTTTCTGCTTATAGTCATGAGGGCATGGTGCCGGAACAAGCTCTCCCTGCTCTCGAAATTGAATTACAGGAAATGGATAGCTATTTGCAAATCTTTGATGGTGGGGAACTGGTCCAGACAATTGGCGAGGGTGAAGAGCAAAGTTGGAATGCATTAGAATTGATTGGTCGTATTTATGAGCCAGGGAAGCATCCGACACAGGTAAAGGTTTATAATGATCCTGCTTCCAATATATCATGGGTATTGCATGTACCTAGTAAAGAGGCAGAAAAACCGGTTTGGTTGTTTTCTGATCAAGAAGCACAAATTTTAATCATCTCGATTGTAGTGAGCTTGCTTGTGACGATTTTCTTTTCTGCTTGGAATGGCTATCGCTATGGTCGTCCATTAATTTTGTTTGTCAATTGGTTGGAGCGGATGGAGAATCAACGCTATGATGAAGTATTGACAGAAAAAGAGAAAAAACGACTGTTCAAGAAAAAAGGAAAAACAAAGTACCGCTATCGCCTATATCAAGAAGTGTTTCACTCCTTTTATCGGATGGCTGAGAAGTTGAATAAGGCAGAGGTGGAAAGGGAAAGGCTTGAGCGGTCAAGGGAAGAATGGATGGCGGGGATCTCACATGATTTGCGTACGCCCTTATCGACAATTCAAGGTTATGGACATATGCTAGAAAGCAATAAATATGACTTTTCTAGGCATGAGCTTGAAGAGATTGGCAAAGTGATTCGCAACAAAGGTGATTATATGCTCCAGCTTGTCAATGATTTTTCCTTGGTTTTTCAATTGAAAAATAGTGTGATTCATTTGGAAAAGCAAGAACTAGAGTTGAATCAATATGTAAAGAAAATCACGGCGAAATTTAAAGCGGATCTTACACTTGCTCATTTTTCAATGGAGTTTGTTGGGACTGATCAGCCACTCTATATTGATTTGGATCCGAAATGGTTTACAAGAGTGTTGGATAATCTGATTCATAATGCAATTAAGCATAATCCTCCTCATACGAAGATTGTTGTTAGAATTGTAGCAGATCAAGAGATGGCGCGTATCCAAATTGAGGATAATGGCAAAGGAATGGATGAGGTCTTTGTGCAAAATTTGTTTGTTCGTTATTATAGAGGGACGAATACCAGTGAAAAAGAAGATGGTCTTGGTTTAGGCATGAGCATTGCCAAGGCAATCGTCGAGTTGCATGGTGGAGAAATAGACGTTGAATCCTCTGTTGGAAATGGGACTAAAATGGCGATTTACCTGCCCTATCAATCATAAAATTTTGAACTAAATGAGTGAAATCTAGAGGCTTTTGAGAAGACTAAAGCGGTTTTTGGTCAATTTTTCCAACATTAACGGTCAGTAATCCCTACCGTTGGGATCCGGATTGATTCACCCCCGCTGGACACAGGTCATAGAGGCGTTTTGACGTACAACAAGTGATGCGATAGATGTCATGATTTGGGGCAAATCAATGGGGATGGAAGAAAATGCCACTGATTGAAGTTTCATTTTATGATTAAAACCTCTCAAACTGGGAAAAGATATAGTTTGAGAGGAGTGTTATAAAATAAAGATGAAATTATTCATTAAAAGAACGTGTATGGTGCTTTTATTTTCATTAGCACTTATCACGACAATCGAATTTTTAACGGGGATACAAATGAAATCATTGGCTATGATGTGGACAACACATTCAGCGCCTCAACCACAAGAGCATCCAAAAATTACAATGTCGGCCATGAAGGACACAACAGAGAAGCTAGAAGAGTCTGATACATATCATGGAAATATCCTTCGAGATATAAATCAGCTGGAAGACCTTGATAAACAAGATTGGTCCAAATATCCGAGTAAAGAAGTAGTTGCCACTGGTTATACAGCTGGAGTAGAATCGACAGGAAAAGAGCCTGATCATCCTTCTTATGGCATCACCTATTCAGGGGTTGAGGTCACAAGAGATGTCTATTCTACGATCGCAGCAGATACGGATGTCTTTCCGCTAGGAACCATCCTTTTTATTCCAGGCTATGGATATGGAGTTGTCGCGGATACGGGTTCGAAAATAAAAGGCAATAAGATTGATTTGTATTATCAAACTGTGGACGATGTTTATAATGAATGGGGAAAGCAAACGGTAGAAGTGTTTATTATTGAAGAAGGCGATGGGAAGTTGACGGAAGAAACACTAGCATCTTTGAATGAAGAAGAATCCATTCAAGTATTCCGGCAAAATTTCTTGAAAAAAAATAAATAAAAAGATCTGTCTCGCCCTTTGCAGAGGGTGCGACAGATCTTTTTTTGATGAAGGTTGAACTTTTATAAAACCAGAGGGCTATTAAATTATAATAATTCAAACAAATTATAGATCACAATGGCCCAAAGAATCCCTGTTACACAACCAAAGAATACTTCCACTGGTTTATGCCCTAGTAATTCTTTTAAATGTTGAAATTCTTCCTGCTTTTGTTTGGCTGTTCTACCTTGCCAAGCTTGTATATCGGAAATCATATTTTGAAAATCAACTCGTAGCCGATTAATGACAGCTGCTTGCTCCCCAGCTTGTCTGCGAACGCCTGTTGCATCATACATGACGATCGTAGCGAAAACAGCCGAAATAGCAAACAAGGTTGAGTCAAAGCCAGAATCAATTCCCACACTTGTCGCTAAAGCCGTCACTCCCGCAGAATGGGAACTAGGCATGCCTCCAGTGGAAGTAATTAATTTCCAATTTACTTTTCTTGTCACAATAAACTGCAGCGGTACTTTTACAAACTGTGCAAAAAAGATCGCAGATATCGCAATCCAAAGCGGATAATTATGAAGGAGACTCATCCATGACATCCTTTCCATCACAAGTAGACGGTTTCAATTTATTAATTGGCATAAGTTTCCCCCTTCAAGAGTTTAAGCGGGAGTCAAATGCTAGTAAATCCTCGATTTGTATAATTTAGGTCAATCGGGAATGAAGTTTCACTTTATCATACCACAAAATATTCTAAGAAAGAATTATAAATACTGCAGGGAAGGATTGACTTTTTATTAGGTGGCTAAATCTCATTTGGGAGGGGAGCGAAATCGCATGGCCGTGCCCGAAATAGGATGAAGCCAGAAAAAGGGGAACGGCGAAGGGTGTGGCCGTGCCTGAAAAAAGGGGAAGCGAGGAAAAAGGGAACGGCGAAGGGTGTGGCCGTGCCCGAAATAGGAGGAAGCGAGAAAAAGGGGAACGGCGAAGGGAGTGGCCGTGCCCGAAATAGGGAGAAACGAGGAAAAGGGGAATGGCGAAGAGGATGGCCGTTCCCGAAATAGGGAGAAACGAGGAAAAAGGGAACGGCGAGGAGGATGGCCGTGCCTGAAATAGGATGAGCGAGAAAAAGGGGGACTGCGAAGGGAGTGGCCGTGCCTGAAAAAAGGGGAAGCGAGGAAAAAGGGAACGGCGAAGGGAGTGGCCGTGCCCGAAATAGAGGGAAGCGAGAAAAAGGGGGATGGAGAAGGGAGTGGCCGTGCCCAAAATAGGGAGAAACGAGGAAAAGGGGAACGGCGAGAAGGGGGGCCGTGCCCGAAATAGGATGAAACGAGAAAGAGGGGAACGGCGAAGGGTGTGGCAGTGACGTTAATCGTGAGCATCATGAAAAAGCGTAAGGGTAAAGGGCCTGGCCGTATCGTTGTTCGAAAGAAGGATTAAAAAACGTAAGGGTGAAGCGGTCGATCGTAACGTTGTTCGAAATAAGCATTGAAAAACGTAACGATGAATCGTCTGATCATAACGTTATGCGAGAAAAAATGTAAAACCGTAAATACCATAAATCCGGCGTTTTTTCTTGCTGCTAAGTCCTTCTAATTCAATCCCTTTCATTCATTAGGTATAATTGATTGGAAGGAGGTATGTATATGTTTACAGTGAAACATGAGGATCTATTTACAGGCCAGCAGGAATGTCTGGTGGTTGGGTTATGGGACCAACCTGAAAAATTCGCGGGAAGGCTTAAGGCACTTGACGAGGCATTGGATGGCCAATTAACAGAGCTAGTGAAATCAGGTGATATATCAGCCAAACATGAGGCGCTTTCGCTCATACATACATTTGGAAAAATAAAAAGTAAGCGACTTTTATTTGTTGGTTTAGGCAGGGAAAAAGCTGAAGCAGATATAAAAACAGCACTCGGTCAAGCCAGTAAAAAAATTCAAGATTTACGAATTCACTCTTTTGCCATTGATCTGGATTCTTTTACAAGCGCGAAGATCAGTGTAATGGAAGCGGCTTTTGCTGTTGGGGAGGCTTATTCATTATCAACCTATGCGTTTAAAGGGTATAAGCAAAAATCCAATGAACCAGATGTGGAAATTGAGAATATTGATGTGTATACAGAGAATTCAGCTGAAGAAATTGAATCCTCTTTACAGGTTGGTCAGGTTTATGGTGAAGCAACCAATTCAGCACGAACACTCGTTAATACGCCTGGGAATTTATTAACAGCGGCTGATTTAGCAGCTTATGCAAGAGCATTAGCTGAAGAAGTGGAATTAGAGGTAGAAATTTTAGAGCGGGAGGAAATGGAGAAGCTTGGCATGGGAGCACTTCTTGCTGTCAACCAAGGTTCAGTTGAACCACCTTATATGATTGTGTTGAAATATCAAGGTAAGAAAGAATGGGATGACGTGATTGGCCTAGTTGGAAAAGGTGTGACCTTTGATACTGGCGGTTATTCACTGAAACCGAAAACAGGCATTGTTGGGATGAAAACGGATATGGGGGGAGCGGCGGCTGTTCTAGGAGCCATGGAAGTAATTGGAAAGGTACGGCCAAAACAAAATGTTGTCGCTGTTATCCCAGCTACAGATAATATGATCAGTGGGGACGCCATGAAACCTGATGACGTAATTACCTCCATGAACGGAAAAACGATCGAGGTATTAAATACAGATGCAGAAGGCAGATTAGTTTTAGCGGATGCGATGACATACGCTAAACAACATGGAGCCAATTATCTTATTGATGTGGCTACTTTAACAGGGGGTGTGATCGTCGCCTTAGGTCTAGATAAAACCGGTGCTTTGGCAAACCATGAGGAGCTATTTGATGAAGTATTGCTTGCTTCCAAAGCTTCTGGGGAATTCATTTGGCGTTTGCCTTATACAGAGCAAGATAAAAAACGCGTACGCTCCAGCACGATTGCGGATTTAAATAATTCACCTGGCAGGGAAGGTCATGCGATCATGGGGGGCGCTTTTATTGGCGAGTTCGCAGAAGGCACGCCATGGGTCCATCTTGATATTGCTGGGACCGCCACTACGAATAAAGCTCATTCCTTAGGTCCTTCAGGGGCAACTGGGGTGATGGTCCGTACCCTTGCTTTACTTGTGGAAAATCACGGGACGAAAGAATAAACTTCAACATTAGGAAAGTGTTATTTTATCTCGAATTAACTTGCAGTAAGACCCCCAACTTCAAGAATTCGAGGTAAAAACGAGAGGAGGACAACTGCCAGTAATACCCGATTGGTTCAGGCCGGCAGGACGCAGGTCACAAAGGGCGTAGCGATGTATAGGATGTACTAACTAGTGCAGACGAAGCGACAGGACGTCGCATTTGAGTCTGCCAACAGGATGTTGCGAATTTAGACTTTGATCCTTAACCATTCAGTGGGGGATGGAAAAAAACTACTGAATGAAGTTTCACTTTATCCCCGATTTGTTTAGACTGTGATCTTCGAAATTTAGTTGGCATGTAGGCATGATTTTATGAAATAGGACAATGCCCAAACCAGTTCCGCTTTTGTCGCATATAAAGAATAGAAGGAGGCGCTTTTCAGTCTCTGCCCTATTTTGGCTAAGTGTAAGCTTAGAAAAGTAGAGAAGTTCTGTATCGACAAAGGAGGTAACTAAATAATGCATTATTATCGAGGACCCCAGCCTTATCAAGATCAACGCTTTTTCTTTGGCGCTCCGCTTATTGGTGGATTTGTAGGCGGCTTACTAGGCGGAGGAATTGCGAATGCGGTTTTCCGTCCACGGCCTTATTATCCACCGCCTTATCCACCACGTCCTGTCCCATATGGATACGGACCTGGTGGCCCGTATGGTGGTGCCCCGGGTTACGGACCTTATGGTGGTTATGGTGGCGCAGGTCCGTATGGATATTAATATAAATTTTTTTGATCGACCATTATTCCCCCAATATTTTGGGGGTTTTATTATACAATGAATAGAGAGGTGTTGAAGATGAAAAAGCAAACATTAGTTGAAAATTTAGGGATTCACTTTCTTGAGGTAGAAAAGGGGGCAATCATTGCCACCATGCCAGTTGATGAACGGACGATTCAACCCTTTGGCTATTTGCATGGCGGGGCGTCAGTTGCGCTTGCTGAAACGGTCGCCAGCTACGGGGCTGCTCAGCTCATTGATCCTGCGAAAGAAATTTGCTTTGGACTAGAAATTAATGCGAATCATATTCGAGCCAAGCAAGATGGACAAGTCACAGCAACCGCAGAGGTCCTTCATCATGGAAAAAGTACGATGGTTTGGGATGTGAAAATTCGTGATGAAGAGGGACAGCTTATCTGTGTCTCGAGATGCACGATCGCAGTAGTACCGAAGAAATAACTAAGTATACTTCGGATGCAAGTTAATGTATTCTATTTAAAAAAGCTTTGCCAAGCCAGTTATCATATGGTAAACTAAAACCAATATAAACTTGAATATAATGTGAATTTTTAGGAGGAGTCTGTCACCAAGGGGAAATTATGCCCTTTGGTAGACAGGCTCTTTTTTGTTTTTATTTCTGGTGGAAGGAGGAATGGGAGAGGAGACTTGAGTGTCTCTATAATAAGAGGATTTTGATGGAAAGGGAGAGATGTTTATGTTCGTCATTATTGGATTAACGATCATATTGTTATTGGTTCTGTTGCTTCCGTTTACGAAGTTGGTAGAACGAAACTTAGAAGTATTCTTGTTTATTATGGGCGTTTTATCTGTATTAGTTAGCCAAGTAATGGACTGGCCTCTGATTAAGGAGGCATTGCTTCATCCAATAAACATTACCATAGCTGTACTAGTCGCGGGTCTTCTATTTCGTTGGTTTAAAGCGCCTATTGAAAAGGGCATTGTAGGGATGAGTAATGCTATTAACTTTCGGTTGTTTATTGCTTTACTTGTAATTGTGCTGGGACTACTTTCAAGCTTGATTACCGCTATTGTTGCGGCCGTTATTCTCGTATCTGTCATCAGTGTACTCAAGCTTGATCGCCAATCTGAAATTAGACTTGTGATCCTTGCTTGCTTTGCCATTGGAATGGGAGCTGTGTTAACGCCAATTGGTGAACCATTGTCAACCATTGTTGTAGGAAGTTTGAATGAAAGCTTTCTTTATTTATTCAAATTAGTTGGAATCTATGTGATTCCCGGAGTAATTGTTTTCGGAATCCTTGCCGCATTGATGATTAAGCCAAAAGCCAAATCAGCCGAACATGCGAATCAGGAAAATGGTGAAATTCAAACGGGAATGAAAGATGATTCCCACTCCGAAACAGAGTCCTATGGTGAAATTATTATTCGAAGTTTAAAAATTTACATTTTCGTTATGGCCTTGACGTTTTTGGGAGCGGGCTTCCAACCTTTCATTGAAAAATTCCTGCTTGATTTGAGTCCACTTGCATTATACTGGATTAACATGATTTCTGCTGTACTGGACAATGCTACTCTTGCTGCAGCTGAAGTAAGTCCAGCTATGAGCGAAGCAACCATTAAGGCTCTATTACTCGGGCTCCTTGTTAGTGGAGGGATGCTCATTCCTGGAAATATACCAAATATTATTGCTGCAGGAAAGCTGAAAATTACTAGTTTACAATATGCGCGATTTGCGTTTCCTGTTGGTTTAATTGCGATGGCAGCATATTTTGTTGTGATTCTTATAGCTGGTTAATAAAGTGGGAGATTTTCCATCTCCCCCCACTTAACCGTTTCGAGGGTGAAAACCGGATTAAGGTGCTGTTGAGTGATGATGAATAGTACGTAAATTGACTTGAATAAATGGTGGGAATATACTTAGGTTGCTAAATAAAAAATAGGTAGGTAAAGTATATGGTTGATGCTGAGATTAGAGAGCTCCTTGGTAAATTATGCTCGCAAACACGTCGTAATTACTCGGGTTTACTGCAAGAATTCAATCTTCATGTTGGTCAAGAACATGCACTATGCCAACTTTGGATGGAAGAAGGAATTACACAGTTCGAGTTGAGTAAACGTATGGGGTGTGAACCTCCCACTCTAACGAATATGTTGAAAAAACTTGAAGAGTATGGGTTAATCTATCGTAAACGTGATCCTGTAGACGGAAGGGTAAGCAGAGTGTACCTAACCTCGGAAGGTCGAGCTTTAAAGCAACCGATTCAGGAGGTTTGGGGAAAGCAGCAAGAGAAATTGTTGGACGGGATTTTACCAGAGGAACGCATGTTATTGCGGCGTTTATTACAACAAATGCTGGAAAACATTTCTTAATCTTGATTTTTTGAGTAGAGTTTATTAGTAAACTAACTAAATTTTGTATGAAAAAGTTTTTGATCCAACTTCTAAGGTTATTTTCAGTCATACAAATAACGCGAGACTGCCATCAGTAGGGGGTTTCTTCATCCCACACTGATGGTTAGCGAGACTTATCGGGGTGTTAGCGTCCGTTATCCTCCGCTTAGACTTCTTTGAAATTTCCTAGTCTTGAAGTGGGAGTCTTACGGACTGTTGCACCGGGATAAATAAGAAGGGATTGATTGACGATGGCAAGTAACCAAGTAAATGGAGATTTGAAATTATCCATTTTAGATTTAGCGACTATGTATAATGGGGAGTCAGCCACGCAAACATTGCAAAGTTCTACGGATCTAGTACAGCTGGCCGATTGCCTTGGCTATACACGCTACTGGTTTGCGGAACATCATAACACCAAGCATCAGATGAGTACCTCTCCGGATGTATTAAGCGCTCATGCAGCGGCTGTTACAAAAAATATTCATATCGGTTCTGGCGGAATCATGTTGCCGAATCATAGTCCACTAAAGGTAGCGGAAAATTTTTCCTTATTGGAGGCATTGCATCCTGGGCGAATTGATTTGGGAATCGGACGAGCTCCTGGAACGGATGGTCTGACCGCACTGGCATTAAGACGTTCAAGAGAAGCAGTTACAACGTATGATTTTCCAGAACAATTAGATGAATTACTTTCCTTTTTAACGCATGATTTTCCAAATGATCATCCGTTCAAAAATATTACACCTTCCCCGGATAAGGGGTTGATTCCGGATATTTATATGCTTGGCTCCAGTGATGGGGGAATGCAATTTGCTTCTCACTATGGACTTGGCTTTGTTTTTGCAGCACATATTTCACCGCAGTTAGCTGTTCCAATGTTGCGGGCTTATCGTAAAAACTTTAATCCATCCGCTTTTATGCAGGAACCGAATAGTGTCCTAAGCCTGATTGTGATTGCAGCAGAGACTGAGGAAGAAGCTGAATATCTAGCAGGGCCAGCAGAATTACAATGGGTAAGATGGGGAACAGGTGCGTTTCATCATGCTCCGCCAACACTTGAAGAAGCAAGTTCTCATAGATATACAGCTCAGGAGGAAGCAGTGCGCCAAGAAAATAAAGGTCGTTTTGTGGTCGGGAATGTGGGAAATGTAGCGGAGAAACTCAAGAAACTCGCAACAGAGGCTATGGTGGATGAGATCATGATCTTGGATATGTTGACCGAAAAAAATTCACGGCATAAATCATATGAATTATTAGCAGATGCCTTTAATCTTAAGTCTTAAGGCTTAAGGCTCCATAACAGATGGAATGATAATATTAGCACTCTGCCTCTGAGAGTGCTAATATTATTTTTAATAGGGAGTGATTTGATGGAAGCTACCAAATTAATAATGGTTGAGGGGATTCCCGGTTCGGGAAAATCCACTACTGCACAATCTATTTCAAAAAGTTTGGATAGGATGGGGTATAAACATAAGTGGTGGTACGAAGAAGAGCAAGGACACCCAGTTTATGTGTATGATGATAATAAAGCAATGCAGAAGATTATTGATGATTTATCGAGCGGAAATTATCAAAAAGTGATAGCTCTAGCTTTAAAAAGCTGGAACGAATTTGTTGTCGAAGTTCAGTCATCTTCTGATATTATTATTGTTGATAGCTGCCTTTTTGGTTATTTAACATGGAGTTTATTTCCATTTGAGGTTCCAAAGCAGGAGATTGTGCAATATGTCAAGGATGTGGAGCGAATAATAAAACCGTTAAATCCGCATATTATTTACTTTTACCAAAGTGATATTGGAGCAGCACTCGAAAAAATCTGCACCCGAAGAGGTGAAGATACGGAAAACAACTTTGTTCGTGCCGCAACTCAATCACCTTATGGAAAATCCAAAGGTTTAATTGGATTTAAAGGTATGGTTACATATTGGCAAGACTACCGTTCAATAATTGATCAGGCCTTTCAGGACTTAGAATGTCCAAAAATTGCTATTAACAACACGGATGGTAATTGGTCTGACTATACTGATGAGATAGCCGCATTTCTAGGCATTAGCGAAGAAGATGGAAGCGCTGTGAACGAACAGAATTTCCATCATGTAGTTGGGACATACTCTGCAGAGCTGAAAGGGATAAAGGACTGTTCGCTACAAATTCAATCGGGAAATTTAATTGCAGATGGCCTTCCCCATACATGGAAACAATCATTGTTAATTCCAAGATCATTACATGTATTCGACGTTCAGTCACTGCCATTTCAAGTAAGATTTGTTAATGAGGATAATAGACTGCGGATGTACTTAACAGGTCCAGCTTTATTAACCGGCCCGGTTAATTATGTATTTACTAAGAGAATGTAAATAAAGATTAAAGCCCACGCCATGCAACAGGAGGTGGATGGATTATTGAAAAACTTCTTCGGGCTAGCGTGGGTCCGATGATTACATCGACAGAATTCGTGGGCAGGCGATCCATTTCATTTAATACTCAATCTTCAAGTAGTGACTAGTATTCTACTCTTTTTTCACCCGGGATTTTGAAAGTGTTTTTGCATAACCTTCTCGGAGGATCTTTGGCCAATCTGAAAAATTAATCATTGCATCAGACACATTGGTCATTTGATCAACAGTTCCTACAGAAATTAGTTTTTGTAAATTTGGATCTTCAATACTTTCGGTACAAGCGTCCTTATAGGCGCTAGAATTGAATATTTTGTAAGGACGGACTGCATGATTTATTCCGACCTCATAAGAAACGATTTGGGGTTTAATCACCATAGAAAATCCAAGTCTATTGTGGTTTTCCCCTAATCTAACAAGCATTTGTTGCAGTAATTCAATTTGTTTATCCTTATCATCACTAGAAAAAACTTCCCAGGATTTTTCTCTGAAAAAGTTAGATCCTGTTATTTTCCCAAAGACTGAACCAAGCCATTTATCATAAGGTTTGTACTGTTTATTTTGTAAAAACCACATTTCAATAATATATCGAACTATCTTTTGCACAATGAGTTGAGATCCTAAATAATCTTCGGCTTGTACAGTACGTTGTATCAGTCGTTCATTTGCCCAAATTAAATACCACTGTGAAGCCATGGTCCACCGCCACACATCATCAGGATACCATGAAAGAATTTGTTTGGCCTTTTTATAATCACCAAGAGAATCTGCGAAGGAAATCCCGCCGACAAATTGCAGTAAGTGCTGTTGCGGAAAAGATAGCCAATCATCATAGGATAAAGCGTGAATATCTTTAATACCTAGATTGTTCTGTAGCCATTCCTTAGCAGTAATAACTTGAATATTGCTCGTATCCTCATCTATGGAGGTAGAATATCCAAGAAACCTTTCTGGTAAATTTGCTAAAATTCTGTTCCGGATCAGTTGGATTTCATTATTCTCGGAAACAAAAATAGTTACTCGTGGCCCCCAATCATGATCTGTCGAGATTGGCTGATCGAAGCCTAAAACATCAGATCCCTCCCCAACAAAAACAGCATCATGAGGGATGTTCGCTAATAAAGGTTGGATAATCTCCCTATAGAATTGACTTGAAAGAGTTCTTCCTTGTATGAATGTATTCAAATATTACCCTCCCATTTCTAAGTTCATTTGTAATGATTTTACCATTGTTAAGGAAACTACACTAGCGTTGCATAAAAAAGCGATAATAAAGTCAAGTGATTTGTTTTCTACGAGAGACGATATATAACTGAATATTCAGTTATATATCGTCTCTTTGCAAAAAAAAAGGAGAATGGGAATTAAGGG
>NZ_BORE01000036.1:0-16087 GCF_018333015.1 Bacillus sp. J14TS2
TACACTGCCTCTAGCCGCTTTTTTATGTATCTACTTATAAATGATTTCAAAAAAGATGGATTTCGCATCAAAACTCGATGTGGAATCCATCTTTTTTTATTTTTGGCTAGTTATGTCCCAGCCTCTTGCACATTCATCACTTCACTTTTTGACCTTTTTGGATTTGGAATCCTTTTGATTGATACGTTTCTTTTAGGTATTGTCTTTGTTCCGATTCATAGAGCTTGTTATTTTCGATTGTATTCACATAAGCATCATACACTGCGAAACCGTAATGTGAAGGAATAAGTAAGAGCCATTCCGGATTAATGACCGAGGTAGCTTCGTTCACTTTCCCTAAAAACAAAAGGGAAATGGCTTCTAGAAAATGGGAAAAGTAAAAAAAAGTGACTAGCCAAACGACGACAAAAAAAGAGGTCATGATTCTATTGATATAAAGTTGCCCAAGACCTGGCAGAAACAACGACCACATGATGGCAAGTAAAGGGTTTCTTTTATCAAGATAATTAATTTCTGTTGACCCCATACTGAAGGTATTAAAGCGATGCCCTTCATGCTCTGCTAAAAGAAATACCTTGTTTAAATCAACCGTCGTCCGATAACTATCCCAAATGGCAAATAGATAAACAGGAATATACATCAAAAGCCATCTTGTATTTAAAACCTCTTTAGCCATGTCTATATTCCCTTGAAAGGAATAAATCATCGCCATGTTAACATGGGCATTTAGATTGATAATAACCTCCCATACAAATAACGCATATCCCCTAAGGTATTTTGATAGTAGCAGATGACCGAATCCGGGAAAAGCGGCTGACCACCAGGCAATGATATAGGGATTTCGCAAATGAAGCTGGGTGGTTCCGACTATGCTCACATGTGCTTTATAACGCCTCGCACTATTGTCATTCGTGTAATTGTTTATGTAAGGCCACCTCCTAAAGAAAAACATGTAAGGAATAGTATTTTTCCCAGAGGAGGTTTTTTTATGTAGGAAGAAGATCTGCCTTCCTCCGTATCAATCCTCTTTTTCTGGGAAAATTAATGCATATGAGGGGAGTTATGTATGTTGAGGAGTAAAATAGTTTTAATCCTGCTTTGGTTTGCAACCGCCGGGCTGTTATTCAAATTTATCCCTAAAAATAAAATCAGACATGCGTTAGTGGCTTTTTTTTACAAACAATTTATAACATGGTTTTGGGGTCTTTTGGTCGCTGAAAAAGGACTAATAAAATATCCTGTTCGTTTATTTAAACATACAAACAAAACAAGCTTTTCATTTGAGTTCTTTTATTTTCCCTCCTTTTGCGCATTGTTTAACATTCATTATCCAGAAGATAAAAATAAATTAATAAAAGTCCTTTATTATTTTTTTTATACTGGAGTCATCACACTTCCTGAAGTGCTTGCAGAAAAATACACAAATTTAATTAAATATGTAAAATGGAAATGGTATTGGAGTTTCATTACATTGTGGATTTCTTTTTATACGTCCAGATTGTTTTATCGTTGGTTTTTTAAGCATGAATTTAAATGATTTTGGTAGAGGATAAAAAAGAAGGTTTCTCCAAAAGAAGAAACCTTTTCAATACCCACCCGCAGTAAAGCCTTAATTATCCACCAATAGTGGTTAAAAGTAATGCTTGAATTTTCTTACAGTCAACGATTAGTGTTCCAGCAGCCAATGGGGCTACAGCAGCAACTGAGAAGGTTGCACAACATGTTTTGTTATCGAATCCCATAAATATACCAGGGATTGGAATCGTAGCTCCTTCAAGAATCAGTGTGACAGGTGTATTCACCATCATATTTCTTAATTGTTGACAATAGCATGATTGGTCATCACAGCAACCTTGACGAGTAGGCTCAGAAGAACCACAATTTTCACATGATTCTTTTCTGTGACCCGATTTTTCATCCACAATATGATGATAAACATGCTTCTCTGTTCTATCAGGATCTTGACGTCCACAGCCACATTCTGGATTGTGATCAGTCCCACCTAATACACTACAATTACATTCTAATTCGACATCTCTATTCGGTCTACGTCTTCTTCCATAGTCTTCCGCTAGGAAAAATTCTTCTTCGTAATACAAATGAATCGCTCCTTCCTTAATCTTCAGCTGGCCAGCTTTCCTTAATAGTCTATTAGGAAAACATCTTTATGATTGGACAAACAATCTAGGTCAAACTCACATTTTTACAAGAAAAGCGGAAGCGCCTGTATAGCGACGTACAAACTTTTTAAGCTTCTGACGAGATAAAGGAAACACGGCGAAGCATGAGCCGATGTTGACTTATCGTAGGAAGAAGCTGAAAGTTTGCTAGTCGCTAGGCGCGCAGCTAGACAAAGAAAAGCGGAAGCGCCTTGATCAGCCCCGACAAGCAAATGTTCTGAAACCTAAGAAAGGCGTTTTTCCCTTTCTTGGTTTCAGGTTATTTGACCTCGAGGGGCTAGGCGCGCAGCTAGACAAAGAAAAGCGGAAGCGCCTGTAAGCGACGTACAAACTTTCTTAATAAGGATGAACGGCTTAAAACGTGCCATCCTGGCACGACGCCGTTCTGACCAACATCCTGTTGGTCTGAGATAAAGGAAACACGGCGAAGCATGAGCTGATGTTGACTTACGCCAGCAGGAGCTGGCTGATAATTTGAAAACAATCATATTAATTTAAGTGGTTAAAGGGTATGGTATAATACAGTGTGAATTTTTTGGGGAAAGAAGGGGCTTGATGAGCAATAATGGGTTCGTTTTAGCAGAAATCATATTTTCTTCAACTGCTTTTCTTGCTTTATTTAAAATTATCGCCATTGATATTATCCTTTCAGGTGATAATGCGATCGTGATTGCTATGGCAACTAGAAAATTATCGAAAAAACAGCAAAATAAGGCGCTGTTTTGGGGGATTTTCGGTGCTGTTTTACTACGGATTCTTTTTGCTATGATTATCGTTCAGTTACTGCAAATTTCATTTATGCATATTATTGGCGGACTCTTGTTACTCTGGATCGCCTATAAAGTATTGGTTGGCAATGAAAATACAGGGAATCCAATTTCTGCGCAGAATAGTTTGCTTAAAGCAATTGGTACGATCATCTTGGCAGATGCTGTGATGAGTTTAGATAATGTTGTGGCGATTGCCGGTGCTGCAGATGGACATCTTCTTGTACTAGCGATCGGGGTGGCCATTAGTATTCCTGTTATGATATTTGCTTCAAAAATCATTGTGAAAATTATGGACAAGTACCCGTGGATCAGTTATCTTGGTTCCGCGATTCTTGCATGGGTAGCCGGGGAAATGCTAATGAAGGATCAGTATCTCCATATAACGGGCTTACTTGAATATATAGTCCTTATTTTACTTGTTTGTATCGTCTTAAGTGCGGGCTATATCACAAATCGAAAAAGAAGGATGAAAGAAAAATCTCGATAGACTATTTTATCCTATTCACTTAATCAATAGGAGGGGAAAAATGTACACTATTCCGGGACATCATCATATTTCGATGATTACAAAAGATGCCAAGCAGAATAATTTCTTTTACCGCTCACTTTTAGGGCTGCGACGAGTTAAAATGACCGTAAATCAAGATGATCCGTCGATGTATCACTTGTTTTATGGAGACCTGACAGGTAGCCCAGGAACCGAATTATCCTTCTTCGAAATCCCATTAGTCGGACGAACATACCGTGGAACAAATGCGATTACACAAATTGGCTTGCTAGTTTCATCTAAAGAGAGTTTAACGTACTGGAAAGAGCGATTTGAACAATTTGAAATTCCTCATGGAGACATCACCACATACGCCAATCGTCCGGCATTGCACTTTGAAGATAAAGAAGGGCTACGCATGGTACTTCTCGTAGCAAACGGTGAAAAGGCAGCTCATTGGGAAGAATGGGAAAAATCACCTGTTCCTATAGAACATCAGATTCAAGGAATGGGTTCAGTAGAAATAACGGTGCGCCGTTTGAATAAACTTGCAGGCACATTAACAGAAGTATTTGGATATACAGAGGTTTCACGGACAGACGAGGAAGCGATTTTTCAATCAGTCAATGGAGAAGTGTTTGGTGAAATTGTAGTGAAAGCTCTAGATGGTGCTACTGAAAAACCTGGCCGTGGTAGTATTCATCATTTGGCGATTCGAGTTAAAGATGAAGAAGAACTTGTTTTTTGGGATGAGCAAGTACGGAAACGTGGCTTTCATTCCACAGGTATTATTGACCGTTTCTATTTCAAAAGCTTATATTTCCGCGAATCCAATGGAATTTTATTTGAAATTGCGACAGATGGACCAGGATTTACGATTGACGGAAAAATCGAAACACTTGGGGATCAATTGGATTTACCGCCATTTTTAGAAGAACAGCGTGATGAAATTGAATCAAAATTACAACCGCTCGAGGAGCAATAATGTTGAGGGCTGGTGGGGGAATAACTCCACCGATCGCAATATTTTGTTCATTTCCTTCGTGGGCTTGGCTCAACACTACCAGCCAATTTCACTAATTCAAAAGAGGAGGGTTTTACAACTCCTCTTTACATAAAAATATTCAATTGGATTAACAGGCTTAACCTCATTCGGAAAAATTAAATAATTTTTAATTCAGTGTTAATTTTTATATAATTCCTTTGACATATAAGCTATAATTATTTGATATTATTGAATACCTACACGATTTTAAGATTCTAATTAAGAGAGGAGCTATGGAGATGAAAAAGGCATTATTTCTTATATTAGACGAGTATGCGGATTGGGAAGGTGCTTACTTGTCAGCGGAATTAAATCAAAGGGAAGATTGGTCTGTTGAGACTGTTTCTTTAGATGGGATTGTAAGTTCAATTGGTGGTTTTAAAACTTCTGTCGATTATATCATTGGACATGAACCTAAAGATTTTAATCTATTAGTAATGATTGGCGGGAATTCATGGAGTAATGATAGTAAAAAACTTTTAAATTTAATCAACACTACACTTCAAAACAATATACCTATAGGAGCTATATGTGGCGCAGTGGATTATTTAGCGAAAAACGGTTTTCTAAATGATTATAATCATACGGGTAATTCTGTTGAGATGTGGCAGGATTATAAAAGTTATAATCCGAAGAGCAGTTTTTTGAAACAACAAGCAGTAAAAGATAAAAATTTGGTCACTGCAAACGGAACAGCACCTATTGAATTTACTCATTTAGTTTTAGAATTGCTTGAATTTGATACCTCTGAAAATATCAAAAAAATGATGTATATGTATAAGCATGGTTTTTATCATTACTGTGAAAGATACGGGAATCCATTCTAGTTAATTTCTGCTTGAAATGCGGAATCTTTGGTTTTAAGACCAATTTAATCAAACGAGCCGTGAAAATGTAATAAAAAAATGAATGTATTCATGAAGTCTTTAAGGAATGAAATTTGGTTTGTATTCCTCCTCCATTGTTTTCGATTTAGAAGAGTCCTTTTCAGGGCTCTTTTTATATATGACGAGTAGCAGAGAAATCGCTGATTTTTATAGCAGGTAGAGTGTTGCCGTTCCCATTAGGACATGCGTTCATAAAATAATAAAGAGGAGGGAAAGAAAGTGTTTGAGATTCATAACGTTTTGCTGATTCCCTTGATAATGGGGCTTGTGGAAGCTTTTAAGCGTGCTGGGGTTAGTAAACGATTTTTACCGTTGCTCTCGATCGTAATTGGGATTGGAATCGGTGTTGTGTATCTCACAGAATTTGATCTTAAGCAAGGTGTTTTAATAGGCACTATACTAGGATTGTCAGCAAGCGGTCTATATAGTGGCACGAAAAATACGATGGAAACGGAGGGAAAATGAATGCCGAAAATTGCGATAGGAGCAGGGCATGGCTTGAATACTCCAGGAAAACGTACACCAGATGGTGCGAAAGAGTGGACGTTTAATAACAAAGTTGTGACTGCCGCCATCCGCTTTTTACATGAATATCAAGGTGTAGAGGTTTTACGAATGGATGATCCTACTGGAAAAACGGATGTCCCATTAACGACACGTACAAACAAGGCAAATGATTGGGGAGCCGATATTCTGATCTCCTGTCACCATAATGCGAACACGGGCAAATGGGGAAATTGGACAGGTACAGAAACCTACACCTATATTGGGAAGTGGAGTCAAGCGGAAAAATTAGCAGACCTTGTTCATCGTCAGGTTGTTCAAGCATATCAATTGAAAAATCGCGGATTAAAAAAAGCGAACTTTCATATGCTGCGGGAGTCACGAATGCCTGCAATCTTAATTGAAGGCGCGTTTATGGATTCTACAATTGATATAAAAAGAATGAAAAATCAACAAGTCTTGGAACAAGTAGGCAAGGCGATAGCAACCGGAGTAGAACAATATTTTGGGTTGAAAAAGAAGCCTTCTACCTCCGTGAAACCTAGTGATGAAACATTTCAATTGAAGCAAGCACTACCTGGGTATTTGACGGCTGCAGATGCGAAATCTGGAAAAAATAAAAAAGTAACTGTTCAACCAGGTACCTATTATATTTTTAATAAGGCAAATGGGATGGTCAATCTGACAACGAAAGTGGGAACACCTGGAAGCTGGATCAACCCCAATATAACACCGCCTTCGTCTTTTTTGATTAAAGTAAAGGCGGATACGTTGTGGTATTATGATCGTCCAGATTGGAACGCGAAAAAAAGCACAGTCCGGAAAGGGGAAGTCTTCACCGTTGTAGATACTCTAACGGTGAATGGATCGAAAATGTATAAATTAAAAAGTGGCAACTATATGACAGCGAATCCCAATTATGTAGAGAAACTATCATGATCCATGCAAAAAATCCTGTGAAGATCAACTTCACAGGATTTTTTTATCCCGCATTAACGGGCAGCATTACCCCCACCTCAAGACTATAGAGAATACGAAGAAGCGTAGGCGGGGTATAAACTGCCCGTAAAGGCCCGATTGGTTCAACTAACAATCAGGGGGATGAGAAAGCAGACTAAGTTCGGGATGACAATCGCAATGTCTGCACTAGCACACCCTAAACTTCGAAATACCCACTGATTGAAGTTTCACTTTATGCTCTGTTTTTCGTTGTCCCATGTAAGATAGCACTAAGAATTAGCACAACGACAATTGCTCCAATAATTGCAGGGATGATGGCAAAATCAGCTACCACAGGTCCCCATGAACCAAGCAGTAATGTGCCTAACCAAGACCCGACAATACCTGCTACAATATTTCCAATTATGCCACCTGGAACATTACGTCCAACGATTAACCCAGCTAACCAACCGATTACACCACCAATAATTAATGTCCAAAGAATACCCATGTTTTTTTCCTCCTTTAATTTCTTCTGTAGTGTATTATTTGTTTACCCTTTTCTTGAAAAACAAAACGGATGGAATTTATCTTCTTCTTATGAAACTTGGATATACTGTTAGAGACTAAGGATATCAAAGGAAGTGTTCATATTGCTTGGGATGTTAATTGCTATTTTTATTTTTAATTTTGTTGCCTTTACGAAAGTTAGAAATTTATCTGCCAATCAAATCATTCATATTATATTATTTACGATCGTATTCCAGGCACTTGTTGATCTTTATCTTGATGTTAAATACCACGGCTATTGGTATTACCAAAGAGAGATTGACTTTCTTTCCATTCCAACACTGACAATGATTATCCCACCTGTAAATGTCATGTTTTTAAATTGGTATCCTCTTAAACAGTCAGTTGAGAAACAGGCCCTTTATATTTTTTGTTGGACAATCCCACTGCTTATGTATGAATCGTTAACATTACTTCCTGCGCCATGGGGTTATTTCCATTATGGTTGGTGGAAATTATGGTATTCGGCGATCGTTGACCCAATCCTCCTGATTATTTTAGTTCATTACTATAAGTGGATACTTAGAATTGAAAATAATCAAGTGAAATAGGCAATCCTACTTATTAGCCGGTTGCAAATGCTGAAATTGTTTAATCATATGGTAAAAAAGCAAAATCAGGGCTTGCACAAATAAGTAAACACTAAATGAGTATGTTAATTTCCATCCATGGTAATTAAAAACATGAAATAGTGCGTTTACCCCCTCAAACAGCGTTCCGATAATAGAAGAAATGACAATATAAAGCAATATCCAGAAACCTCGAACATTTAATCTTTCGTACAAATAGATGTAGAGATAAGAAAATGGCGCATATAAAAAGTATGAAATAACATCAAATAATTCATATTTACTCGAATCCATAATATGGTATAAATTTAAATCCGGTGCGGATAATAAATGATCGTAAATTCGTGCAATGGTCGATCCAAAGAGTAAAAGAAGAATGGTAAGACTTAAAGGAAAACGTTTAGGAAGCCAAAATATAAAAGAATAAGAAAGAATAATCGCAATGATGATAAACCATTCATTCCCATCAAACGTTTTTGGTAATTGTAAGGGCAGCATCTCAAATTCCTTCCTTTCGTATGATCTGTCTGAAACAAAATTGCAAAATATACGAAATGAGTAAAACAGCAGTAATTAAGAAAAGGGAATGCCAAAAATGCCACCCACTATAGCGAATAACCTTCCCCTGAACAAGCAGAAACTCAACCCCATACAGAATGGCTATATAAGTGATTGTGAACAAACATTTGTTAAAACGAGATTGAATTGCTGCCAATAAATTGAAATACATTACATATAACAAGGGGAAGACGATGAACTCATAAAATCGAAAAATAATAAATAATGGAATCCTATTCGTTATAACCCATACTTTTAAATTGATATACAAGATGGAAAAATAACTTGTGATCATCAGTTCTTCTATCATGAAAATAAATAGGTTTTCAGGCAGGCTCAGCCTTTTCTTTATAATGAAAAAAGCGATACAGAAGAGGATCATGATATTCAAAAGGATAAGAAACATATTTATCAACTCGCATCTTTACCGGACTTTCTTCTATTATCTGTATAAAAAATGTAAATATGTAAGATGTTTGCTGGCAGCAGAACTTTTCTCCAATTGCATAGGTTCACGTTAAGAGGAAGAATATAGAAAACATGATGACAGAGTTGTCTGGGTGAGGTAGATGGGAGGCCATAACGAAAAATATGAATTTAAATCACCGGCTGTTGCCCTACTGTGGTCTGCAATGATGGCTGGCTTTGGGCAATTCTATAATGGACAATATATATTTGGTTTACTTATTTTAGTATGTGAATTCATTGCCAATGTGCAATCCAACTTAAATATCTCTATTTTGCATTCCTTCCACCTTGACCACCAAATGGCCCCCGAAATTGTGGATTTCCAATGGGGGTTATTGTATCCACCCATCTATGTTTTTTCCATGTGGCAAGCCTACAATAAAGCGATTATTATCAATTGTTACAGCAACACAAAGAAACACCAAAAGAAACATATTTGACGGGGTTTTGTTTTGGATGGTGATTGGGATGAATTTGGATATCTATTGGCATAATAACCACTTGAAAAGATTAATTACTTAAGGTTTTTACGAAGTCCGGTCATGAATGGTTTTCTATTAGGTTTGATTGGAAGCGTCATAGGACACTTAATTGAAAAATATATAAAACAACGATTAAAAATTAAAAGGGACTGTCCTTTATTAAGTCGGGGCACTCCTTATTATATATGGTCATTAAAGAAGCGAAGCAATTATGCCGCCATCTATAACGAGTGAATAATTACAAAAAAAGCTGTCCAACTAGGATCAGCTTTTTTCTTTACTTCGCGCTAACTTTTCTCGATCTTTCGTTCCTGGTGGTTGTTCTAGCCAGTTGTGTTGAATCATAGTATCTGCTCCACTTTTAGCTAGCTTAGCGATTTCTAACGATAGCCGTTCGTAATTTACCGCTAAATCACTTCGTTGGCTTGCCGCCGCGGCAGTCGCATAATTTCCTATCCCGGAAGAAATGATGAGGGACATATGAAACATAATTAATTTATCCGAGAATGTTTGGGTAATTGAATCACTTACACCGACATCTGGTACCTCTGGCGCTTGGATATGATCTTTCAATAATGTATCCACAAATATTTTAATATGTTTTTGTGAAACCTCTTTTCCACGTAACATAAAATCCTGAACATCTTTTGATGGGGAGGTTTGGGCAAAAGCGAGGCATAACCTAACGCCCATTGAGTTTGTCAATATATTCATATACAAATGAGAAATTTCAACCGCATTTAAGGGTCGTTTTTCGCTAAAAGGATTCAATCCACTTAAATATTTTTTACTGTCTACATAATCTGTCTGTTTTGGCACTTCAATATAAGGGTGTCGACTGTTTATCCCTTTTAATAGAGCAATATTGAGCGACTGATTGTAGAGATGATTGGTCTCGGTTAGGCTTTGAGAAAAATAATCACGGATATCTTCCCGATAACTCATTGAAACAAAGCCACTGTATGCTAACATACCTACTTTTGCCATATGATTCACATAGATTAAACAAAACATGTCCGTAAAAAGCCATGGAGCATTCATATTTACATCTTGTTTAGTAAATCCATTCGGAATAGCGTATTGCTCGTTTTCAAAAATAGTCACTAATTGTTCCAGATGATTCCTTGAAATATCATAAGCGTATTGAACGACTGTTTTGATATCAGGATCTTCAATATACTTAAGCATAAAACCTAAAATAGTCTCAGACATACTATCATTCATATACCCTGTCCAAAGGGAAGCAATTTCACTTGATGTTAGATGTACGCTTTTTTCATTCATAATATTAGACCTCCTTATTCATTGATGTAAGGTTATTTTGCCCAGTAGCTTTGCGTTTAGCCATTTGTGCTACAAATATTATTAGAATAAGTCCAATTAGCAGACTGGGAGAGCATATAAAGATTGATATAGTTAGGTACCTGACATCGATAAGAGGTCTCGAAAGTTCAATATTTATTGAGTTATGTATCTTAGGGGCCGCCTTACTTGCAAAGTAACAATCAAAAGGGCGGAAAGCTGCATTAAGCACTTGTAGGGGGAGAAGTGGGGAAAATGCAACGGAATCAAAATTTCGATTGGCGAAAATCGGAAAAAGAACCTTTACGTTGGCGCTGTGTTTGCTGAGGGAAGAATATAAAGCGGTGTTCCAGGAACAGAGATCAGCGAGGCTGAATTTATGAGCAAGTTCAATTGAGGTTTGTGATTCTTCTATTGTACATTACCCCTCAAAGGTTAGAATGATATTTAACTTTTGAGGGGAAATTTCCTAATTTTTGATAGTGAAATATTGACAATAATTGTTTATTTCTTTGAAGAAATGATAGTAGCCAATAGGTAGAATTAGAAGACATATGAAAGAAACTCCAACTGATTGAAGTATTCACCTTTATGTTCGATTCCAAAAGCGCTGCTGGGCAATGGCTTTGACAAACTCAATTCCGAAGTCAGGGGTGTTTGCGGAAAAAACAACACCAGCTAAATTATTTCCATCTGATGTCTGAATAAATGGCTGTCCTGTTGATGCCACACCAATTGGTTTATAGTGTGTATAGGCCACTCGTACGGAATCCATGACATTTTGCTGGAAGCTTACTTCATTTTTACTGTGGCCGCCAACAACAAACAGTGCATCAAGCAAGTAAGGGCTTGTTGTAAGAAATGTATCATCCACTTCCAGCTTTGTACCAGCGGCGCCAGTAACAGTACCAAGCTGCTCACTGACAATGTCTATAAAAACACCATATTTTTGCAGCGTTTCAAACGTATCCAGCACCTCACGGTCATTAAAACCATTACCAATCAAGACACCCACTTTTAGCGAATAAGCATATTTCGGTGTGCTTGCCTGGCTAAGGGAAGGATAACTTGTAGAAACGGGGACATTGTTTCCTTTTGGCTGGTCAACACCAATATTATCGGCAACGATACAAGCCATTTCCCTATCAACATTCACAAGCAAATTTACAACTTGCTGCCGAACAGACTTGCTTTTTACACTTCCTACCTGAAAGCTTAATCCACCTATAGTGTGTTGTTTTTCAATAGCTGTCAGGCTGTTCCAGAATATCCGCGGTTGTGTGAAAAAATCACTGAATGATTCACTTCGTTTACGTGTTAAGTGACCTTCGACCTTTGCAGGATAATGCTCATAGCCGCCTTCTTCCGGTGGTGTCGTGTACGGTGTGTTATTTGCCAGTGAGTTTTTATGATAGTTTACTTGATCTACATCGATTCGGTATCTCATTGGGCCTTTCCGCTGGTTATTATGAAATGGGCAAATTGGCCTATTTATTGGCAGATCCTGAAAATTCGTTCCAATTCGATGATATTGTGCAGTTTGATAAGCAATTAGCCTCCCCTGAAGTACAGGATCATTGGAAAAATCAATACCTGGTACGACATTTCCAGGATTAAATCCCACTTGTTCTACTTCGGCAAAGAAATTATCAACATTTCTATTCAATGTCATTTTACCGATAAGGTGAACGGGGATGAGCTCCTCTGGCCAAAATTTAGTAGGATCGAGCAGGTCGAAATCGTATTTGAATTCATCCTCCTTTGCAATCAATTGAACACCCAATTCATACTCTGGATATGCACCACGGTTAATCGCATCCATCAAATCACGCCTGTGAAAGTCTGGATCGATTCCGCCTATTTTTTTCGCCTCATCCATAAGCAGGGAATGTGTACCAAGAACAGGTTTCCAGACAAATCTTACAAATGTAGGAATTTCTTCTTCATTGATAAATAGATACGTATTAATTCCCCATGATTCCATCATTCGATAACTCCTCAGAATGCCTCGATCAGACATGACCCATAGTGTCATATGAAGCGCTTCTGGATTATTGGCTACATAGTCCCAAAAATTATCATGCGCTCCAGCGGCCTGTGGCATATCTGTACGCGGCTCAGGCTGGTAAGCATGAATCACATCCGGAAATTTCATCGGATCGCTATTAATTAATATAGGCATCGCAATCGTTGTCAGATCGTAATTTCCTTCTTCTGTATAAAACTTAACACCCAAACAACGCAAGTCCCTGGCAGTATCCTTTGAACCCTTACTACCTTGGACGGTAGAAAAACGGACAAATACAGATGTTTTTTTCCCAGCTTCTTGTAAAAATCCAGCTTTTGTCAAATGTTGCATCGATTGGTAACATTCAAATTCTCCATGGGCTCCACTGCCCCTGGCATGGACTTTTCTTTCTGGAATCTCCTCATGAACAAAATGCGTCATTTTTTCAAAATAATGGACATCCTCTAGTAATCCAGGTCCGCGTTCACCGGCTGTTAAAATTTCCTCATCGTTGGATACTTTTCTTCCTTGATTTGTGGTCATTGGCTTTCCGGTATTTTGAACGCGGAATTCATCCATCTCTTGATTTTTTAGATTTTTATGATGTCTTTCTTTGTTTTCGGAAGATGAATTCTTATCCATAAAGGTCACCATCTTTCCATTTATTTATTCCATCTCGCTTACAATGTATATGTTAACGCTATATTCAATATTCGCATATTTCATGGAATTGTAAGGGAATAATATACCGTACACCTCCCACATCGTTAATATTACACTTTTGCGTTTTAGCTAGTTTTGCTTTTAATTTATCTTTTTCAACACTGTCAATGTTCACTTTTCTTTCAACTCTAATGCAGAGTGAAAGGATTTTTAGTGAATGAGTAATCCATAGAGATAGCTAAAAAGTAAGTAGGGTGGCTAGGCGCGCAAAAAATTCCTCGGGTGTTCAATGGTTTTATGATAAAAAATTTCCTTATTCACCAGATTTTGTATCAAAAACTCCAATGGACATTTTCGTATAAATTCCGACCATTAAATCAAATTTGACTAATACGTCTCAATGTTGATTGCGTTCCATTAGATGCAATAGTAGGGGGAGATTGAGGAATAAGGAAAGGATATATTTCCAACTCAGTTAATTACATCAAGAAACCCCGTTGTTTTGGCAGGATTTTGTTATGAATTGATTTAAGTTTCACCAATAATTTTAAATGTAAAGCAAGTAGGAAATGCAGTTTAAAAACAAAGAAAAACATCCAATTACGCCAGTCCGCCGTCAAAAGATCGGCAAAAATAGCGAAATTAAAAATAGAGCGACTCCTAATAATATTTAGGAATCGCTCTATTTCAACATTGGTGCTATATGGAGCATAGCGGGTTCGAACCGCTGACCTTTACACTGCCAGTGTAACGCTCTCCCAGCTGAGCTAATGCCCCAATTTTGTAACTCCACTATTTATTATAGTAAGTTTTACAAAAAAAGCAAGTCTCTAACTGACAATTTCAATCGCGTCCACATCTTTCATCTTAGCGATTGTGTAATAGATATCTGTAACAGGGCGTTTGCCATTAACTCTAGTCTTTAATTCAAGCATATGCATAGAACTGTCTTTGATATCTTTAATTCGTATATGGGTGACAGAAATTTTTTCTGCTTGAATTTTTTCAACAATTTTCTCTAGGCTTTCCTGTTGAGAGACTGTAATTTTTATGATTAAGTCTCTTTTGGTTAAACTTTTAGGTCCAATCTTGACGATTGCAAAAGGAATAAGTTCTACACTAATAATAAGAAGAATCACACCCACAACAGCTTCGACATAGAATCCAGCCCCCACAGCAATTCCAATTCCAGCAGCTCCCCACACCATCGCAGCAGTTGTTAAACCGGAAATATGATCATTACCCCTTCTTAAGATTACGCCAGCTCCTAAGAAGCCGATACCTGATACAATTTGTGCCGCTAAACGAAGAGGATCCATCCGGATCATAATATCATCTCTGCCAGGAAGTACGTATGCTGATTCAATAGAAACGATCGTTAATAAGCAACTAATGATCGAAATCACTAGACTAGTTTTCAATCCAAGCGGTTTGCTCTTAAGTTCCCTTTCTAACCCGATCACTAAACCAAGCAAAGCAGATATGACTAACTTAATTAATAGTTCTGAGTCCACAAAATCGAACAAATAAATCTCTCCTCTATTTTTTCTAATATGGCATATAACGTTTTCATTATAAAATGATATTATCATATTTATATAATGAAAAAGCAAGTGATAGAAAATATATGTATATTTAAGTAGAATAAGAAGGGGAAGGTGCCAGCTACCCTTCTACGAGCAAAAGTTCTGGGCCAAAGAAAGGCGTTCTTTTTCTTTGGCCCAGGTTATTAAGCAGAACATCGGCTAAGTTCACGACGTCCTGTTGCTTCGTCTGCACTTAGTATATCCTATAATATGTTGCAACGTCGATGGCACCATCAACGAAAGTATTATCTAACATACCCATAAGTTATTTCCTAATCAGTGAAAAAGAAGGGGCTGGGACAAAATGTTTTCACCAAAGAAAAAAACGAACTACTAGAGTGCATATACCTCCGCTCCGGAAATATACTTCGCTAAGGTAATGCATTGTTCGTCTTGAGAGCTTAACATTTTAGCTTTGTCCCAGCCTCCTATGATCTGCAGGTATGCTATTCAATCAAATGAAAAGATAGGTTAATCCTGAAAAAACAAATGCCATGATAGACGAAAAGATAAAGGTTCCACCATAGACCTTTTCTTCTGCATTTGATATTCGCAATGCTTCAACATAAGAAAAAGAAAATAAATATACTGCTGTAATAATTGCCGTATAGAGACCGATAGATGGTAGCATCATTTCACCTACTAAAATGGATTGCTAATATATTATGTAGATAGGTTGATAAATATGTATAAGATTTTAGGGCATATAATGGGAATAATATAGTAGGGAAAGCAATGCATTTATGTTAAATAATAAAAAACATAAAGTTTTTTATAAAAATAGGTTGCATGTTAAAAATATCCATGGTATAGTATAAAACGTCCTTAAGAGAGAAAGTGAAACAAAGAAAGGACAACCTTCGAAAAAAAGATTTAAAAAACTCTTGACTTCGAAAAATAAAGATGTTATATTAATAAGGTCGCTGTCGAAACGGCGGACAAGAATTTGATCTTTGAAAACTGAACGAAACGAACGTCAATAAATATTGGATAAATGGTTTTGAACCATTGCCAGCAATTGAGTAGGAAACAACACTTTTATGAGAGTTTGATCCTGGCTCAGGACGAA
>NZ_BORE01000037.1:0-6551 GCF_018333015.1 Bacillus sp. J14TS2
AGCGTGGTGAATGAACATAGAGTTCACTGTTAGTTGCTACTTACTAAACCATTTTTTGGAAATTCACGGTGGTAGGTGTATTTCCTATACTTAAAAATGGGAAAAAAAGTATTTGACATAGTACGCTTAACAATAAAAAAACCTAGAGAAAACTCTAGGTCCGTTTGTTACATATATAATTTATTGCTCCGATTGAAGCACATTAGGAGGTTGGACATGTAAAGTTCCTTCGAGTACAACTTGCTCCTCTTCATTCATGACCTTTACCTGTACAGTAAGCATATGCCTATCCTTATCCACATCCACGATTTCAAATAAAAATTCAATCGTTTCGTAGTGATAAACAGGTTTTAGAAATTCAAGATTCTGACTTAAAATATGAGCTCCTGGTCCAGGCAAATATTTAGAGATCGCAGAGGTGATCATCCCTGTTAGCATAATCGTTGGCACAATTGGCTTTTTAAATTCTGTTTGAGAAGCGTAGTCATGTTGAATAAAAAGCGGATTGGCATCATTTGTTAAGCCAAGATATAACAACAAATCCTTATCTTCCATCTTTTCTGTTAATACAAGTTTTTCACCAACCGATATTTCCTCTAGGTTCCGTCCAAGTTTTCGATTTTTCCCTAAGAACAATTTATGCACCTCCAATGAATTGAGAATATGGTCCTAACATAGACCGGCATAGAATGAGCGCTGCTGGAAATTAGCTAATTATGTAGATTGCCCTTCAAAGAAAGCTGTCCTTTTCATGAAAATACATGATAGATAGGACAGCCCTTATGATCTTGCTGAAATAACTTATACTAGAATGCTTATCGAGTAAATTGGCGAACGAGCCCTCTAGCTTTTAACTTTGCAGCCATTCATCTAAATGCAAGCGCCTTCGCCTTTATTCAGATAAATTGCCGGAAGGTCTTCGTTGCATAAAGTCTTACTCTATTGTAACACCTTCATTACTTCACGAACAGAAGATGCGGAGGTTTCCAACGCTTTTTTCTCATCTTCCTTTAAATCTAGTTCAATCACTTTTTCAATTCCATCTTTCCCAAGGATTGTTGGAACGCCTAGATAAATCCCATCAAAATCATATTCGCCTTCCAAATAAGCAATTGCCGGGAGGACACGACGTTGATCCTTTACAATTGCTTCAACCATTTCAACCAATGAGGCGGCAGGTGCGTAGTAAGCACTTCCATTTCCTAGTAGATTGACAATTTCTCCGCCACCCTTTCTCGTCCGTTCTACAATAGCATCAAGCCGATCTTTAGGGAGTAGCGTTTCAAGAGGGATCCCACCAGCATAAGAATAGCGAACAAGCGGTACCATATCGTCCCCATGTCCTCCAAGGACAAATCCTGTAACATCCTTCACAGATACATTTAATTCTTGGGCAATGAATGTCCGGAATCGTGCTGTATCCAATACACCTGACTGTCCAATCACACGATTCTTTGGAAATCCAGATGCTTGAAAAACAGTATACGTCATGGCATCTACAGGGTTGGTTAAAACAATAATATGACAATTAGGAGAGTATTTGACGATTTCACTTGTGACACTCTTCATGACCTTTTGATTTGTTTGTACAAGATCATCTCGGCTCATACCTGGTTTACGCGCAACCCCTGCCGTAATCACCACGACGTCAGAATCCTTTGTATCTTCATAATTTGATGTTCCAATAATATTGGCATCAAATCCTTGAACAGGGCTAGCTTCTAGCATATCTAACGCCTTCCCCTTTGTCGGCTTTTCCATTTGTGGGATATCGACTAGCACCACATCCCCCAGCTCTTTCTGTGCTAATAAAAAAGCTGTTGTGGCTCCTGTAAAACCACTACCGATTACAGATATCTTTGTACGTCTCAGTGTCATATCCAAATCCCCTTCTTTCATAATTAGTATATAACCACAGCTAGAAAAGAATACTTGAAAGCGAGCGCCACGCAGGGTGCGGGTCGCTCGCCAAGACTGCAAACTGTCTTACATTTGTTCAATAAGAGCTGTTGCAAATTCCGAAGTCTTTACTTCTGTTGCCCCATCCATAAGACGAGCAAAGTCATAAGTAACAACTTTCGATGCAATTGTTTTTTCTACTGATTTAGTAATCAAATCAGCTGCTTCATTCCAGCCTAGATGTTCTAGCATTAATACACCAGAAAGCAATACAGATGATGGATTTACTTTATCCAAGCCTGCATATTTAGGAGCTGTACCATGTGTTGCTTCAAAAATGGCATGTCCAGTTTCATAGTTAATGTTTGCACCAGGTGCAATACCAATTCCACCTACTTGCGCAGCAAGCGCATCAGAAACATAATCTCCGTTAAGGTTCATGGTTGCGACAACATCAAATTCTTTCGGACGAGTTAGAATTTGTTGTAGGAAAATATCCGCAATGGAATCTTTAATGATAATTTTCCCGGCTGCTTCTGCATCAGCTTGTGCTTTATTCGCCGCATCAGTACCTTGTTCTTCCTTAATCTGGTCATACTGATTCCAAGTAAATACTTGATCACCGAATTCTCTTTCAGCAAGCTCATAGCCCCAATTCTTAAAAGCACCTTCCGTAAATTTCATAATGTTTCCTTTATGAACAAGCGTAACTGATTTACGTCCTTCATTGATTGCATAATTAATCGCGGAACGTACTAAACGCTCAGTTCCTTCAACTGAAACTGGTTTAATACCAATTCCTGAAGTTTCTGGAAAGCGAATTTTGTTTACGCCCATTTCATTTTGAAGGAAATCGATTAGCTTCTTCACTTCATCTGTTCCCTCTTTATACTCAATTCCTGCATAAATATCTTCAGTATTTTCACGGAAAATGACCATATCACAATCTTCTGGACGCTTAACAGGTGAAGGTACACCTTCGAAATAACGTACAGGACGAAGGCAAACAAACAAATCAAGCTCTTGACGAAGCGCTACGTTCAAAGAACGGAAGCCTCCACCAATTGGTGTTGTTAAAGGTCCTTTAATTGCAATTAAATATTCACGAATGGTTTCAAGTGTTTCATTCGGTAGCCATTCACCAAATTTATTGAATGCTTTTTCTCCTGCATACACTTCTTTCCATTCAATCTTTTTGTTACCAGCATAGGCTTTTTCTACCGCTGCATCTAAGACTCTTTTCGCTGCCGCCCAAATATCTGGTCCCGTTCCATCCCCTTCAATAAAAGGTATAACTGGATGATCTGGTGTATGTAGAACACCGTTTTCAACTGTAATTTTTTCTGCCATTTAAGTTCCCTCCATTATGTTTTCGAATGTTTATTCTACCAGATATTAAAAGAATTCTCTAGATCCTTAACGATCTTCAAGTGGTTTGAATGTGCGCATTCCTGGTCCTGTGTATTCTGCACGTGGACGAATCAATCTGTTATTTTCATATTGTTCAAGAATATGGGCAATCCATCCTGATACACGAGATACGGCAAAAATAGGTGTAAATAAATCATGGTCAATTTTAAGACTATGGTAAACAGATGCAGAATAAAAATCCACATTAGGCGGTAAAGGTTTCTTCGATGTCAGTACTTCACGAACTTTCTCAGAAATTTCATACCACTTTGGCTCACCAGTAATTTCAGTTAGCTTGCGAGACATTTCCCGCAAATGCTTCGCACGCGGGTCGCCTTTTTGATATACACGATGACCGAATCCCATGATTTTTTCTTTATTTGCCAATTTGTTTAAAATATATTCTTCAGCCTTATCCACAGACCCTACTTCTGTAAGCATTTTCATAACCTGTTCGTTCGCACCACCATGTAGAGGGCCTTTTAGAGCACCGATAGCGGCTGTAACGCCAGAATACATATCTGACAATGTTGCAACACAAACACGAGCAGTGAAAGTCGAAGCATTTAATTCATGATCTGCATGGAGAATTAAGGCCTTATCCATTGCTTCTACTTCAACATCACTTGGCTCTTTGCCATTTAACATATAAAGGAAGTTTTCAGCAAGGCTATACTCTTTATTAGGTGCAACTGGCTCTTCACCGTTACGGATGCGTGCAAATGCTGCCACAAGTGTAGGCATTTTTGCTTGTAGGCGGATTGCCTTACGGAAGTTCGCCTCTTTCTCCATAACATCTGCTTCATCATCAAATATTCCTAAAGTAGAAACAGCTGTACGAAGTACTGCCATTGGATGCACATTTTCAATTGGGTATGTTTTAAAACTATCAATGATTTCTTGTGGAATTTCCATATTATCAGCTAATTGTTGTTTCAACTCTTCTAATTGCTGTTTATTTGGCAACTCCAAATGCCATAAAAGATAAATGATCTCTTCAAAACTGGCATTTTTCGTCAATTCATCAATATTATAACCAACATATGTAAGAGTGTCATCGATGATTGAACTTACGGAAGATGTAGTTGCTACAATCCCTTCCAATCCACGTGTTGCTGTCATAAAAGTAACATCTCCTTTATTTTTAAACTGATTTTCAGCATACAAAAATAGCAATAGCCTGCCGAAATTCATCAAGAACTTCACAAACTTTGTCAACATATCAATCCCTATTCAATTATAGACTAAAATTCGTTCTTGTCCATTAAAGAGAATATAGATTTTCCGTCCATTTGTTATTATAACTAAAAATTCCTATTTTGGAAATGGAAACGCTTATAGAGAAATCAGCTTATATTTATTTTATGAAGTCAAAAATTTTCATTACCATATAGGCAATACCGGCGCCAATCAGTGGTCCCACGGCTATCCCCTTAAAAACAGCCACTGCAAAAATTGTACCAATTACGAGTGCTGTCGTAATATGAGGATCTGTTGATAAAAGCTGAATACCATATTTGGCAATTATCGCGACGGCCATACCAGCGCCAAGAGCAATCCATGCATACGGAGATTTTACAGCCTCTCCCAGCTCCTTGAAGCCGATTTGGCCACTGGCTATCGGAGCAAGAACGGCAATCGTAATGATGGTGACTCCCCAGTTAATGCCTTTCGTTTGTAAGACAGCAAAAATCTTTTCATCTGTCCCAATTAATCTTAAAATAATAAGTACAGCTGCGGCAAGAATAAGTGAATTATTCTTAGCTATAAAGCCTATTACTAACAACATAATCATAAATATTAATGGGTGACTGAACATATATACCTTCCTTTATTGTTTATATTTAATGTTTCAACTTATTGAATCATGTTATGATAGCTGAAAGAATCCTTTGTTTATTTGAAAATTAAAATATGAGGTGTCCAATGAAACGTGAAAATGTTTTCAAGCTCATTCGTTTTTTTATCGTCATTTTCATTGCCGTTGCATCATTATTTGCACTTTATTTTATTGCTAAGCTAACATACCCTTTTATTATTGCCATTATCATCGCCTTGATCATTAGTCCAGCGGTCTATTTTCTTGAAAAAAAAGGGAGATTCCCTCGAGCCCTCGCGGTAATCACTTCCTTGCTTCTATTAATTTCTATCTTTGCGGGGCTAATTACACTACTAATCGCTGAAATTGTGGATGGTGCTAATTATTTATCTACCGTAGTACCAGAACACACACGAACATTAATTGAATATATTCAAAATTTGTTTGCGAGTCAAATTATTCCTTTTTACGAAAGATTGGCCAATACTTTCGATAATCTAGATAGCGGACAACAAGGAACCATTATGGACAGTATTAGTCAAACCGGGAGCAAAATCACAGAAACTGCCACAAATTTTTTACAAAACTTCTTTTTAAAATTACCAGCTTTGGTCTCGTGGATTCCGAATGCTGCTACAGTCCTTGTTTTTTCCGTTCTCGCTACATTCTTCATTAGTAAAGATCAAGAAAAGCTATTAAATTTGTCGAAAAAAGTCATCCCTGAAAAGATCAAATACAGTAGTAATAGAGTTTTGGCAGATTTAAGGAAAGCGTTGTTCGGATTTGTAAAAGCTCAATGTACCCTTATTTCAATCACTTTGGTTATTGTATTGGTAGGATTGCTGATTTTACGTGTTAAATACGCCATTACAATCGCTTTAATAGCAGGGATTTTTGATATTTTGCCTTATCTCGGTACTGGGACCGTCTTTGTTCCTTGGATTATCTATGAAATTATTATGGGAAATTATGGATTGGCCTTAGGGCTGGGGATCCTATATACCGTTGTTGTTGTACAGAGACAATTAATGGAGCCAAAAATACTATCATCAAGTATCGGGATGAATCCCCTCGCTACCTTAATCGCCTTATTCGTTGGTTTTAAATTAATTGGATTCATTGGGCTCATACTCGGTCCGGTTATGTTAGTATTCCTTACAACTCTATATAAAGCTAATGTGTTTAAAGACATTTGGACTTATATTAAATATGGAGCTGCTGACACAAGAGAATAAAGGTTAGGAGCAGGAGTAAGCTTCAAATACTAGCCAACTTTATATCTTCTTATCATTTGAAAAAGGGGCTGTCGCAGAATGCATAATATGCATTTGATGACAGCTCTTTTTTCTATGTTAGGTTGCTCCTTTTTGAGATTCACTATCTTATTTTTGGTGGTAAAAAGAAATTGTTCGTTTTTTGGCGC
>NZ_BORE01000038.1:0-5684 GCF_018333015.1 Bacillus sp. J14TS2
TGTAGGTCTCGCAGTCAAGCTCCCTTGTGCCTTTACACTCTGCGAATGATTTCCAACCATTCTGAGGGAACCTTTGGGCGCCTCCGTTACCTTTTAGGAGGCGACCGCCCCAGTCAAACTGCCTGCCTGACACTGTCTCCCACCCCGATTCAGGGGTGCGGGTTAGAATTTCAATACAGCCAGGGTAGTATCCCACCGATGCCTCCACCGAAGCTGGCGCTCCGGCTTCAAAGGCTCCTACCTATCCTGTACAAGCTGTACCAAAATTCAATATCAAGCTGCAGTAAAGCTCCACGGGGTCTTTCCGTCCTGTCGCGGGTAACCTGCATCTTCACAGGTACTATAATTTCACCGAGTCTCTCGTTGAGACAGTGCCCAGATCGTTGCGCCTTTCGTGCGGGTCAGAACTTACCTGACAAGGAATTTCGCTACCTTAGGACCGTTATAGTTACGGCCGCCGTTTACTGGGGCTTCAATTCAAAGCTTCGTCTTGCGACTAACCTCTCCTCTTAACCTTCCAGCACCGGGCAGGCGTCAGCCCCTATACTTCGCCTTACGGCTTCGCAGAGACCTGTGTTTTTGCTAAACAGTCGCCTGGGCCTATTCACTGCGGCTCTCTCGGGCTTGCACCCTAACAGAGCACCCCTTCTCCCGAAGTTACGGGGTCATTTTGCCGAGTTCCTTAACGAGAGTTCTCTCGCTCACCTTAGGATTCTCTCCTCGCCTACCTGTGTCGGTTTGCGGTACGGGCACCTTTCACCTCACTAGAGGATTTTCTAGGCAGTGTGGAATCAGGAACTTCGGTACTAAATTTCCCTCGCCATCACAGCTCAAGGTATATGGTGACGGGATTTGCCTCGTCACCCCTCTAACTGCTTGGACGCACTATTCCAGCAGTGCGCTTACCCTATCCTCCTGCGTCCCCCCATCGTTCAAACGGTGAAGAGGTGGTACAGGAATATCAACCTGTTGTCCATCGCCTACGCCTTTCGGCCTCGGCTTAGGTCCCGACTAACCCTGAGCGGACGAGCCTTCCTCAGGAAACCTTAGGCATTCGGTGGAAGGGATTCTCACCCTTCTTTCGCTACTCATACCGGCATTCTCACTTCTAAGCGCTCCACCAGTCCTTACGGTCTAGCTTCGCAGCCCTTAGAACGCTCTCCTACCACGGACACCTGACGGTGTCCATCCACAGCTTCGGTGATACGTTTAGCCCCGGTACATTTTCGGCGCAGAGTCACTCGACCAGTGAGCTATTACGCACTCTTTAAATGGTGGCTGCTTCTAAGCCAACATCCTGGTTGTCTAAGCAACTCCACATCCTTTTCCACTTAACGTATACTTTGGGACCTTAGCTGGTGGTCTGGGCTGTTTCCCTCTTGACTACGGATCTTATCACTCGCAGTCTGACTCCTAAGGATAAGTCATTGGCATTCGGAGTTTGTCTGAATTCGGTAACCCGATGAGGGCCCCTAGTCCAAACAGTGCTCTACCTCCAAGACTCTTACCTTAAGGCTAGCCCTAAAGCTATTTCGGAGAGAACCAGCTATCTCCAAGTTCGATTGGAATTTCTCCGCTACCCACACCTCATCCCCGCACTTTTCAACGTGCGTGGGTTCGGGCCTCCAGTAAGTGTTACCTTACCTTCACCCTGGACATGGGTAGATCACCTGGTTTCGGGTCTACGACCTCATACTTAATCGCCCTATTCAGACTCGCTTTCGCTGCGGCTCCGCCTCTTCAGCTTAACCTTGCATGAAATCGTAACTCGCCGGTTCATTCTACAAAAGGCACGCTATCACCCGGCGTTTTTCCGAAGGAAAATACGCACAGGGCTCTAACTACTTGTAGGCACACGGTTTCAGGTTCTCTTTCACTCCCCTCCCGGGGTGCTTTTCACCTTTCCCTCACGGTACTGGTTCACTATCGGTCACTAGGGAGTATTTAGCCTTGGGAGATGGTCCTCCCTGCTTCCGACGGGATTTCACGTGTCCCGCCGTACTCAGGATCCACTCTGGAGGGAACGAAGTTTCAACTACAGGGTTGTTACCTTCTTTGACGGGCCTTTCCAGACCTCTTCATCTACTCCGTTCCTTTGTAACTCCGTATAGAGTGTCCTACAACCCCAAGAGGCAAGCCTCTTGGTTTGGGCTTCTTCCGTTTCGCTCGCCGCTACTCAGGAAATCGCAATTGCTTTCTCTTCCTCCGGGTACTTAGATGTTTCAGTTCCCCGGGTCTGCCTTCCTTACTCTATGTATTCAAGTAAGGATACTACCCCATTACGGGCAGTGGGTTCCCCCATTCGGAAATCTCCGGATCAAAGCTCGCTTACAGCTCCCCGAAGCATATCGGTGTTAGTCCCGTCCTTCATCGGCTCCTAGTGCCAAGGCATTCACCGTGCGCCCTTACTAACTTAACCTAAAAGGTTATTTAAAACTACTTAATGGATTCATCCATAAAGTGGCGATTCTCGGTTATTACTTGGTTACTTCTTATATTATCTAGTTTTCAAAGAACAAGGCTACTGATTTCAATCACATCATGATTAATCATCAGAGCGTTTGCTTCGTGCTGCCTTGCTCCGAGGTGAACCTAATCATCCTCGAATATGCATTGCCGCAGGAGCAATTATATTTTTATGTCATTAGAATCTTTTAAACAAGAAATCCAATGGACATTTTTTGAAGGATTGAACCTTCAAAACTGAACAAAACAGAAGACGTCTGAACCACGTAAGTGGTTTTCCATATTCCTTAGAAAGGAGGTGATCCAGCCGCACCTTCCGATACGGCTACCTTGTTACGACTTCACCCCAATCATCTGTCCCACCTTCGGCGGTTGGCTCCAAAAGGTTACCTCACCGACTTCGGGTGTTACAAACTCTCGTGGTGTGACGGGCGGTGTGTACAAGGCCCGGGAACGTATTCACCGCGGCATGCTGATCCGCGATTACTAGCGATTCCGGCTTCATGCAGGCGAGTTGCAGCCTGCAATCCGAACTGAGAATGGTTTTAAGGGATTGGCTAAACCTCGCGGTCTTGCAGCCCTCTGTACCATCCATTGTAGCACGTGTGTAGCCCAGGTCATAAGGGGCATGATGATTTGACGTCATCCCCACCTTCCTCCGGTTTGTCACCGGCAGTCACCTTAGAGTGCCCAACTAAATGCTGGCAACTAAGGTCAAGGGTTGCGCTCGTTGCGGGACTTAACCCAACATCTCACGACACGAGCTGACGACAACCATGCACCACCTGTCACTTATGTCCCCGAAGGGAACTCCCTATCTCTAGGGCAGGCATAAGGATGTCAAGACCTGGTAAGGTTCTTCGCGTTGCTTCGAATTAAACCACATGCTCCACCGCTTGTGCGGGCCCCCGTCAATTCCTTTGAGTTTCAGCCTTGCGGCCGTACTCCCCAGGCGGAGTGCTTAATGCGTTTGCTGCAGCACTAAAGGGCGGAAACCCTCTAACACTTAGCACTCATCGTTTACGGCGTGGACTACCAGGGTATCTAATCCTGTTCGCTCCCCACGCTTTCGCGCCTCAGCGTCAGTTACAGACCAGAGAGTCGCCTTCGCCACTGGTGTTCCTCCACATCTCTACGCATTTCACCGCTACACGTGGAATTCCACTCTCCTCTTCTGCACTCAAGTCTCCCAGTTTCCAATGGCCGCTTGCGGTTGAGCCGCAAGATTTCACATCAGACTTAAGAAACCGCCTGCGCGCGCTTTACGCCCAATAATTCCGGACAACGCTTGCCACCTACGTATTACCGCGGCTGCTGGCACGTAGTTAGCCGTGGCTTTCTGGTTAGGTACCGTCAAGGTACCGCCCTATTCGAACGATACTTGTTCTTCCCTAACAACAGAGTTTTACGATCCGAAAACCTTCATCACTCACGCGGCGTTGCTCCGTCAGACTTTCGTCCATTGCGGAAGATTCCCTACTGCTGCCTCCCGTAGGAGTCTGGGCCGTGTCTCAGTCCCAGTGTGGCCGATCACCCTCTCAAGTCGGCTACGCATCGTCGCCTTGGTGAGCCGTTACCTCACCAACTAGCTAATGCGCCGCGGGTCCATCTGTAAGTGATAGCCGGAGCCATCTTTCAATTCTCCTTCATGCGAAGGAAAAAGTTATCCGGTATTAGCCCCGGTTTCCCGGAGTTATCCCAGTCTTACAGGCAGGTTACCCACGTGTTACTCACCCGTCCGCCGCTAATCATCAGGGAGCAAGCTCCCATCAGATTCGCTCGACTTGCATGTATTAGGCACGCCGCCAGCGTTCGTCCTGAGCCAGGATCAAACTCTCCAAAAAGATGTTTGATATAGCTCTTTATAAATAAAAGTAATTCATTGACGTTTCGTTTTGTTCAGTTTTCAAAGATCAATCACCTTTAAGTGACTTTTATATATTATCATATATATCATTTCAAGTCAATACCTATTTTAATATAATATTTTTTGAAATTTATATAGTTGATATAAAAGACCAACGAATATTATTCTATCAGATATTATTTGCAAACACAATAACTTTTTTTTAAAAGTCCTAAACTTTTTAGAAGGAAGATTTATATTGACTCTTTTCTATAGCTTTATTGATAGTTAATAAATTTCTTTATATACTTCACAATTGTTTATTTCATCAAGTTTAGGATATTGAAAGGAGCCATTTTATAATCCTTCCTTCTCACAGAGTTATCTGTTTATGAATAAACTTCCTCTATATATATCTCTCTCATCTTTTCAAGATCTATGGATTCACCGTTATTTAACTTTATTAATGGTCTCGTTAATGCATGTTGTTTAGTGAAAAGAACTACCCCTATCTCTCCATTCGATAATCTTACTCTAGTACCAATAGAAAGTTTTGCTGCCATTAATGATAGTGTGTTTAAAACAGATATATCATATTTTCCAAATTCATCTATTTTCATCATTTCTATAGCTTTTAAAGGGGCAATATTTTTTTTATGGGACCGATTAGAAATTAATGCATGAAATACATCAGCTACTGCTACTATTCGGGAAATTGGATAAAACTGATTTCCTTTTATCCCCATTGGGTACCCGCTACCATCTAATCTTTCATGGTGTTGAAATACAGCTAATTTTGTTTCAGGTTTTAGTAGAGGACTATTTTGAATCATTTTTAAGCTTAAATTTGGATGATCTTGAATTTCCTTATTCTCTTCTGATGTGAGGACACCTGATTTGGTAAGGATTTTTGGGGATATCTTTGCCATACCGACATTTGCCAAGCAGCCAGCTAATGCTGTTTGATAGTAAAGACCTTTATCATAGCCCATTTTCTTGGCTATTAATCCGCTAATAATTCCTACTGCAACAGAATGATCATAAATATAGTTATTCTGGTTAGTAGAAAAGTTTTGAGATGAAATAGAAATATTTTTTTCTTCAGCTTTTTCAAGTAATTTATAAAGAAAATCCCTTACATTAGCAATATCAACTGCTGACCCCGATTGCCATTTTTGAAAATCTATTTTGTACTTCGTTACTGCTATTTCAAAATCCTCTCGAAATGATGAATATATTATCTTCTTTTCTTCTTTACTTTCATATACACGCTCTTCATTTTTTTTCTGATCATGTTTCCTTGTCAATCCTTCAATGATCACTTCCGTTTTCAAGAAAGCCTTTAATACTTCTATATGTTCTGGAGTTATCA
>NZ_BORE01000039.1:0-5513 GCF_018333015.1 Bacillus sp. J14TS2
GCCAGAATACGAAAGACCAGGTATATGCACAAAATGAGATGCTTGCTTATCAACAGAAGGAGTCTACTGCTCGCGTTGCGTCTATTATGGAAAACACCAATCTTTCCAAGCAACAGCAGGTTTCCGAGATTATGCGCCAAATGCTTACTCAAGCTCAAACGGCTGGTCAGTATTTTACCAATGACCAAATCAAAGAAATGACTCGCAAGGTTAGTGCTGAGGTTGACTTAGTTCATCAGCAAACGCAGAATCAGCGGTATGGCTCTTCTCATATTGGCGCTACTGCAAAGGATATTTCTAATGTCGTCACTGATGCTGCTTCTGGTGTGGTTGATATTTTTCATGGTATTGATAAAGCTGTTGCCGATACTTGGAACAATTTCTGGAAAGACGGTAAAGCTGATGGTATTGGCTCTAATTTGTCTAGGAAATAACCGTCAGGATTGACACCCTCCCAATTGTATGTTTTCATGCCTCCAAATCTTGGAGGCTTTTTTATGGTTCGTTCTTATTACCCTTCTGAATGTCACGCTGATTATTTTGACTTTGAGCGTATCGAGGCTCTTAAACCTGCTATTGAGGCTTGTGGCATTTCTACTCTTTCTCAATCCCCAATGCTTGGCTTCCATAAGCAGATGGATAACCGCATCAAGCTCTTGGAAGAGATTCTGTCTTTTCGTATGCAGGGCGTTGAGTTCGATAATGGTGATATGTATGTTGACGGCCATAAGGCTGCTTCTGACGTTCGTGATGAGTTTGTATCTGTTACTGAGAAGTTAATGGATGAATTGGCACAATGCTACAATGTGCTCCCCCAACTTGATATTAATAACACTATAGACCACCGCCCCGAAGGGGACGAAAAATGGTTTTTAGAGAACGAGAAGACGGTTACGCAGTTTTGCCGCAAGCTGGCTGCTGAACGCCCTCTTAAGGATATTCGCGATGAGTATAATTACCCCAAAAAGAAAGGTATTAAGGATGAGTGTTCAAGATTGCTGGAGGCCTCCACTATGAAATCGCGTAGAGGCTTTGCTATTCAGCGTTTGATGAATGCAATGCGACAGGCTCATGCTGATGGTTGGTTTATCGTTTTTGACACTCTCACGTTGGCTGACGACCGATTAGAGGCGTTTTATGATAATCCCAATGCTTTGCGTGACTATTTTCGTGATATTGGTCGTATGGTTCTTGCTGCCGAGGGTCGCAAGGCTAATGATTCACACGCCGACTGCTATCAGTATTTTTGTGTGCCTGAGTATGGTACAGCTAATGGCCGTCTTCATTTCCATGCGGTGCACTTTATGCGGACACTTCCTACAGGTAGCGTTGACCCTAATTTTGGTCGTCGGGTACGCAATCGCCGCCAGTTAAATAGCTTGCAAAATACGTGGCCTTATGGTTACAGTATGCCCATCGCAGTTCGCTACACGCAGGACGCTTTTTCACGTTCTGGTTGGTTGTGGCCTGTTGATGCTAAAGGTGAGCCGCTTAAAGCTACCAGTTATATGGCTGTTGGTTTCTATGTGGCTAAATACGTTAACAAAAAGTCAGATATGGACCTTGCTGCTAAAGGTCTAGGAGCTAAAGAATGGAACAACTCACTAAAAACCAAGCTGTCGCTACTTCCCAAGAAGCTGTTCAGAATCAGAATGAGCCGCAACTTCGGGATGAAAATGCTCACAATGACAAATCTGTCCACGGAGTGCTTAATCCAACTTACCAAGCTGGGTTACGACGCGACGCCGTTCAACCAGATATTGAAGCAGAACGCAAAAAGAGAGATGAGATTGAGGCTGGGAAAAGTTACTGTAGCCGACGTTTTGGCGGCGCAACCTGTGACGACAAATCTGCTCAAATTTATGCGCGCTTCGATAAAAATGATTGGCGTATCCAACCTGCAGAGTTTTATCGCTTCCATGACGCAGAAGTTAACACTTTCGGATATTTCTGATGAGTCGAAAAATTATCTTGATAAAGCAGGAATTACTACTGCTTGTTTACGAATTAAATCGAAGTGGACTGCTGGCGGAAAATGAGAAAATTCGACCTATCCTTGCGCAGCTCGAGAAGCTCTTACTTTGCGACCTTTCGCCATCAACTAACGATTCTGTCAAAAACTGACGCGTTGGATGAGGAGAAGTGGCTTAATATGCTTGGCACGTTCGTCAAGGACTGGTTTAGATATGAGTCACATTTTGTTCATGGTAGAGATTCTCTTGTTGACATTTTAAAAGAGCGTGGATTACTATCTGAGTCCGATGCTGTTCAACCACTAATAGGTAAGAAATCATGAGTCAAGTTACTGAACAATCCGTACGTTTCCAGACCGCTTTGGCCTCTATTAAGCTCATTCAGGCTTCTGCCGTTTTGGATTTAACCGAAGATGATTTCGATTTTCTGACGAGTAACAAAGTTTGGATTGCTACTGACCGCTCTCGTGCTCGTCGCTGCGTTGAGGCTTGCGTTTATGGTACGCTGGACTTTGTAGGATACCCTCGCTTTCCTGCTCCTGTTGAGTTTATTGCTGCCGTCATTGCTTATTATGTTCATCCCGTCAACATTCAAACGGCCTGTCTCATCATGGAAGGCGCTGAATTTACGGAAAACATTATTAATGGCGTCGAGCGTCCGGTTAAAGCCGCTGAATTGTTCGCGTTTACCTTGCGTGTACGCGCAGGAAACACTGACGTTCTTACTGACGCAGAAGAAAACGTGCGTCAAAAATTACGTGCAGAAGGAGTGATGTAATGTCTAAAGGTAAAAAACGTTCTGGCGCTCGCCCTGGTCGTCCGCAGCCGTTGCGAGGTACTAAAGGCAAGCGTAAAGGCGCTCGTCTTTGGTATGTAGGTGGTCAACAATTTTAATTGCAGGGGCTTCGGCCCCTTACTTGAGGATAAATTATGTCTAATATTCAAACTGGCGCCGAGCGTATGCCGCATGACCTTTCCCATCTTGGCTTCCTTGCTGGTCAGATTGGTCGTCTTATTACCATTTCAACTACTCCGGTTATCGCTGGCGACTCCTTCGAGATGGACGCCGTTGGCGCTCTCCGTCTTTCTCCATTGCGTCGTGGCCTTGCTATTGACTCTACTGTAGACATTTTTACTTTTTATGTCCCTCATCGTCACGTTTATGGTGAACAGTGGATTAAGTTCATGAAGGATGGTGTTAATGCCACTCCTCTCCCGACTGTTAACACTACTGGTTATATTGACCATGCCGCTTTTCTTGGCACGATTAACCCTGATACCAATAAAATCCCTAAGCATTTGTTTCAGGGTTATTTGAATATCTATAACAACTATTTTAAAGCGCCGTGGATGCCTGACCGTACCGAGGCTAACCCTAATGAGCTTAATCAAGATGATGCTCGTTATGGTTTCCGTTGCTGCCATCTCAAAAACATTTGGACTGCTCCGCTTCCTCCTGAGACTGAGCTTTCTCGCCAAATGACGACTTCTACCACATCTATTGACATTATGGGTCTGCAAGCTGCTTATGCTAATTTGCATACTGACCAAGAACGTGATTACTTCATGCAGCGTTACCATGATGTTATTTCTTCATTTGGAGGTAAAACCTCTTATGACGCTGACAACCGTCCTTTACTTGTCATGCGCTCTAATCTCTGGGCATCTGGCTATGATGTTGATGGAACTGACCAAACGTCGTTAGGCCAGTTTTCTGGTCGTGTTCAACAGACCTATAAACATTCTGTGCCGCGTTTCTTTGTTCCTGAGCATGGCACTATGTTTACTCTTGCGCTTGTTCGTTTTCCGCCTACTGCGACTAAAGAGATTCAGTACCTTAACGCTAAAGGTGCTTTGACTTATACCGATATTGCTGGCGACCCTGTTTTGTATGGCAACTTGCCGCCGCGTGAAATTTCTATGAAGGATGTTTTCCGTTCTGGTGATTCGTCTAAGAAGTTTAAGATTGCTGAGGGTCAGTGGTATCGTTATGCGCCTTCGTATGTTTCTCCTGCTTATCACCTTCTTGAAGGCTTCCCATTCATTCAGGAACCGCCTTCTGGTGATTTGCAAGAACGCGTACTTATTCGCCACCATGATTATGACCAGTGTTTCCAGTCCGTTCAGTTGTTGCAGTGGAATAGTCAGGTTAAATTTAATGTGACCGTTTATCGCAATCTGCCGACCACTCGCGATTCAATCATGACTTCGTGATAAAAGATTGAGTGTGAGGTTATAACGCCGAAGCGGTAAAAATTTTAATTTTTGCCGCTGAGGGGTTGACCAAGCGAAGCGCGGTAGGTTTTCTGCTTAGGAGTTTAATCATGTTTCAGACTTTTATTTCTCGCCATAATTCAAACTTTTTTTCTGATAAGCTGGTTCTCACTTCTGTTACTCCAGCTTCTTCGGCACCTGTTTTACAGACACCTAAAGCTACATCGTCAACGTTATATTTTGATAGTTTGACGGTTAATGCTGGTAATGGTGGTTTTCTTCATTGCATTCAGATGGATACATCTGTCAACGCCGCTAATCAGGTTGTTTCTGTTGGTGCTGATATTGCTTTTGATGCCGACCCTAAATTTTTTGCCTGTTTGGTTCGCTTTGAGTCTTCTTCGGTTCCGACTACCCTCCCGACTGCCTATGATGTTTATCCTTTGGATGGTCGCCATGATGGTGGTTATTATACCGTCAAGGACTGTGTGACTATTGACGTCCTTCCCCGTACGCCGGGCAATAATGTTTATGTTGGTTTCATGGTTTGGTCTAACTTTACCGCTACTAAATGCCGCGGATTGGTTTCGCTGAATCAGGTTATTAAAGAGATTATTTGTCTCCAGCCACTTAAGTGAGGTGATTTATGTTTGGTGCTATTGCTGGCGGTATTGCTTCTGCTCTTGCTGGTGGCGCCATGTCTAAATTGTTTGGAGGCGGTCAAAAAGCCGCCTCCGGTGGCATTCAAGGTGATGTGCTTGCTACCGATAACAATACTGTAGGCATGGGTGATGCTGGTATTAAATCTGCCATTCAAGGCTCTAATGTTCCTAACCCTGATGAGGCCGTCCCTAGTTTTGTTTCTGGTGCTATGGCTAAAGCTGGTAAAGGACTTCTTGAAGGTACGTTGCAGGCTGGCACTTCTGCCGTTTCTGATAAGTTGCTTGATTTGGTTGGACTTGGTGGCAAGTCTGCCGCTGATAAAGGAAAGGATACTCGTGATTATCTTGCTGCTGCATTTCCTGAGCTTAATGCTTGGGAGCGTGCTGGTGCTGATGCTTCCTCTGCTGGTATGGTTGACGCCGGATTTGAGAATCAAAAAGAGCTTACTAAAATGCAACTGGACAATCAGAAAGAGATTGCCGAGATGCAAAATGAGACTCAAAAAGAGATTGCTGGCATTCAGTCGGCGACTTCACGCCAGAATACGAAAGACCAGGTATATGCACAAAATGAGATGCTTGCTTATCAACAGAAGGAGTCTACTGCTCGCGTTGCGTCTATTATGGAAAACACCAATCTTTCCAAGCAACAGCAGGTTTCCGA
>NZ_BORE01000040.1:0-3292 GCF_018333015.1 Bacillus sp. J14TS2
TGTAGGTCTCGCAGTCAAGCTCCCTTGTGCCTTTACACTCTGCGAATGATTTCCAACCATTCTGAGGGAACCTTTGGGCGCCTCCGTTACCTTTTAGGAGGCGACCGCCCCAGTCAAACTGCCTGCCAGACACTGTCTCCCACCCGGATTACGGGTGTGGGTTAGAAGGTCAGTACAGCAAGGGTAGTATCCCACCAATGCCTCCACAGAAGCTGGCGCTCCTGTTTCCACGGCTCCTACCTATCCTGTACAAGCTGCACCGACATTCAATATCAGGCTGCAGTAAAGCTCCACGGGGTCTTTCCGTCCTGTCGCGGGTAACCTGCATCTTCACAGGTACTATAATTTCACCGAGTCTCTCGTTGAGACAGTGCCCAGATCGTTGCGCCTTTCGTGCGGGTCGGAACTTACCCGACAAGGAATTTCGCTACCTTAGGACCGTTATAGTTACGGCCGCCGTTTACTGGGGCTTCAATTCGCACCTTCAGGCAAAGCCTTAAGCGCTCCTCTTAACCTTCCAGCACCGGGCAGGCGTCAGCCCCTATACTTCGCCTTGCGGCTTTGCAGAGACCTGTGTTTTTGCTAAACAGTCGCCTGGGCCTATTCACTGCGGCTCTCTTGGGCTTTCACCCATAAGAGCACCCCTTCTCCCGAAGTTACGGGGTCATTTTGCCGAGTTCCTTAACGAGAGTTCTCTCGATCACCTTAGGATTCTCTCCTCGCCTACCTGTGTCGGTTTGCGGTACGGGCACCTCCCGCCTCGCTAGAGGCTTTTCTTGGCAGTGTGGAATTAGGAACTTCGGTACTATATTTCCCTCGCCATCACCGCTCCGCTTTAAAGAGAAGGATTTGCCTCCTCTTCAGCCTAACGGCTTGGACACAGTTATCCAACACTGTGCTTACCTTATCCTCCTGCGTCCCCCCATTACTCAAACGGCGGGGAGGTGGTACAGGAATATCGACCTGTTATCCATCGCCTACGCTTTTCAGCCTCGGCTTAGGTCCCGACTAACCCTGAGCGGACGAGCCTTCCTCAGGAAACCTTAGGCATTCGGTGGAAGGGATTCTCACCCTTCTTTCGCTACTCATACCGGCATTCTCACTTCCAAGCGCTCCACTAGTCCTTACGGTCTAGCTTCACAGCCCTTGGAACGCTCTCCTACCACTGACACCATTGGTGTCAATCCGCAGTTTCGGTGATCCGTTTAGCCCCGGTACATTTTCGGCGCAGAGTCACTCGACCAGTGAGCTATTACGCACTCTTTCAATGGTGGCTGCTTCTAAGCCAACATCCTGGTTGTCTAAGCAACTCCACATCCTTTTCCACTTAACGGATACTTGGGGACCTTAACTGGCGGTCTGGGCTGTTTCCCTCTCGACTACGGATCTTATCACTCGCAGTCTGACTCCTGAAGAACAAGTCATTGGCATTCGGAGTTTGTCTGAATTCGGTAACCCGGTGAGGGCCCCTCGTCCAAACAGTGCTCTACCTCCAAGACTCTACTTCAAGGCTAGCCCTAAAGCTATTTCGGAGAGAACCAGCTATCTCCAGGTTCGATTGGAATTTCACCGCTACCCACACCTCATCCCCGCACTTTTCAACGTACGTGGGTTCGGGCCTCCAGTAAGTGTTACCTTACCTTCACCCTGGACATGGGTAGATCACCTGGTTTCGGGTCTGCGACCTCATACTCATACGCCCTATTCAGACTCGCTTTCGCTACGGCTCCGTCTCTTCAACTTAACCTTGCATGAAATCGCAACTCGCCGGTTCATTCTACAAAAGGCACGCCATCACACATAATTGTGCTTTGACTACTTGTAGGCACACGGTTTCAGGATCTATTTCACTCCCCTTCCGGGGTGCTTTTCACCTTTCCCTCACGGTACTGGTTCACTATCGGTCACTAGGGAGTATTTAGCCTTGGGAGATGGTCCTCCCAGCTTCCGACGGGATTCCTCGTGTCCCGCCGTACTCAGGATCCACTCGGGAGGGAACGAAGTTTCAATTACAGGGCTGTTACCTTCTCTGGCAGGTCTTTCCAGACCGCTTCGTTTACCCCGTTCCTTTGTAACTCCATATCGAGTGTCCTACAACCCCAAGAGGCAAGCCTCTTGGTTTGGGCTGTTCCCCTTTCGCTCGCCGCTACTCAGGGAATCGATTTTTCTTTCTCTTCCTCCGGGTACTGAGATGTTTCAGTTCCCCGGGTATGCCTTCCAATTCCTATGTATTCAAAATTGGATCCTACCCCATTAAAGGTAGGGGGTTTCCCCATTCGGAAATCTTCGGATCTACGCTTGCTTACAGCTCCCCGAAGCATATCGGTGTTAGTCCCGTCCTTCATCGGCTCCTAGTGCCAAGGCATCCACCGTGCGCCCTTAATAACTTAATCGTCATCCAAAAAATAAGCGGCGAATCTCTGCGTCAACTGCACTCACTCACATCCTCACGCACGTTTGTGCGCTCCGGTGTTCATTCGCTTGTTTCCTTGAGCTTCTTGCTTCTTTTTCGTCTGATTGAATAAAAATAAGCGGCGAACTTCTGTGTCAACTGCATTCGTTCGCATCCTCACGCACGTTTGTGCATTCCGGTGCTCACTCATTTGTTTCCTTGAACTTCTTGCTTCTTTTTATTCAATATTAAAAAGGTTTATCTTATGGAATCATCCATAAGGTGATGCTTCTCGGTTTGTTATATCTTCTTATTTTATCTGGTTTTCAAAGAACAAATAAGCTGACGATTTATAATTAAATCAGCTTGAGTTTGGTGGAGCCTAGCGGGATCGAACCGCTGACCTCCTGCGTGCAAAGCAGGCGCTCTCCCAGCTGAGCTAAGGCCCCACAAATAAAAAAGCTAACGTGTGATGGGCCTGAGTGGACTCGAACCACCGACCTCACGCTTATCAGGCGTGCGCTCTAACCAGCTGAGCTACAGGCCCACATTAACTTTATAAAGAGTTTGAACTCTCAAAACTGAACGAAACGAAACGTCTTTTATATTGCTTTTTTGTGTCTAGCTCTGGCGCCTAGCGACTAGCAAATTTACGGTTTCTTCCTACGATAAGTCAACATCGGTTCGTCCAATGGACTCTCCGTGTTTCCTTTATCTCGTCAGAAGCCTTTAAATTTGTACGTCGCTGAACAGGCGCCTCCGCTTTTCGTTTTTTCCTTAGAAAGGAGGTGATCCAGCCGCACCTTCCGATACGGCTACCTTGTTACGACTTCACCCCAATCATCTGTCCCACCTTCGGCGGTTGGCTCCAAAAGGTTACCTCACCGACTTCGGGTGTTA
>NZ_BORE01000041.1:0-1912 GCF_018333015.1 Bacillus sp. J14TS2
ACAAAAGCCTTGATAGGGCTTTATTTTTTTGTCAAATTTTCCCTTTAGTTATTTCGTAACACTTCGTAACATGTTATAATATAGGTAACTAAAGCTGGTTTAAGGAGCGATTCTATGCGCATTAAAGTAAGTCGTTCTAAGAATTCTATATCTTATTTTGTGATTAAGGATGTTTATCGAAATAATAAAAGAACAACCAAAGTCGTTGAATCCTTGGGAAATCACGAAGAAATTTTAAAAAGACATCCTGGCACAGATCCCTATACCTGGGCCAAAGAATATGCCAAAAAATTAACACTAGAAGAAAAAGAAAATAATCATAAAATCATGGCGAAATACGACCCTAGTAAGCAAATTGAGCTAGGTAAACAAACGCTCTTCAATACTGGTTATCTTTTTTTACAATCTATTTATCATGAGTTAAAACTGGATAAAGTTTGTCAGGAAATTTCACGAAAATATGAATTTGAATATGATCTGGGCGAGATCCTCACGCGGCTTCTCTATTTGCGTATTCTGCATCCTACTTCTAAAAAAGGCACATTTGAACACGCAAAGGATTTACTGGAACCCGCACATTTCCAGTCCCATCAAATATACCGGGCTCTCAACGTCCTCGAAGAACAATCAGACTTTATTGAGGAAAAGGTTTATAAAAATAGCTTGAATGTAGTCGGGCGGAACACACAAGTTCTTTATTATGACTGCACGAATTTTTTCTTTGAGATTGAAGAAGAAGATAGCTTGAGGGAATATGGTGTTTCGAAAGAAAACCGCCCGAATCCAATCGTTCAAATGGGATTGTTTATGGATGGATCCGGCCTCCCACTCGCTTTCAGTATGAATCCCGGGAGTACCAATGAACAACCAACATTGAAGCCTTTGGAAAAGCGCATTTTGAAAGACTTTAATCTCTCCAAGTTTATCGTATGTACGGACGCTGGCCTTTCTTCGAACGGTAACCGGATATACAACACCTATGGAGAACGTGCATTTGTGACCACACAATCGATTAAAAAACTAAAGAAGTTTCTTAAGGAGTGGGCTTTAGACTCGGAAGGATGGCGAATACCTGGGAGTCATAAAAAAATGAATTTGGATGATATCCGTCAACTCGAAAATGACAAAAGAACCTATTATAAAGAGCAGTGGATAAAAGAAAATGATCTAGAACAAAGGCTAATTGTCACCTATTCGCCTGTTTATGAACGATATCAATCATCCATTCGGGAGAAACAAATTGAGCGAGCGATCAAAAAAATAGACAAGCCGGCCTCTTTGAATAAACAACATCAAAATGATCCAAAAAGGTTCATAAAATCCACCCATGTGACGGATGATGGGGAGATTGCAGATAAAAACCAGGTGGTTTTGAATCAAGAACAAATAGATAAGGAATCGATGTATGATGGATTCTATGCGGTATGTACCAATCTCGAATCTCCCATTGAAGAAGTGATTAAAATTAACCAAGGGAGATGGGAAATTGAAGAGACATTCCGCATATTAAAAAGTGAATTCCGAACTCGACCTGTTTATTTACAAAGGGAATCCCGCATAAAAGCACATTTTCTGACCTGTTTTCTGTCCCTAATGATTTATCGTATTTTGGAAAAAAAGGTAGATGAACGATTTACTTGCCCTGAATTAGTCAGCACATTGAGGAATATGAACATGCGTGAGTTAGATGGAGAAGGATACATACCAGCATTTACCCGAACAGAAATTACCGATGCACTGCATGATGCCTTTGGCTTTAGGACTGACTTCGAAATAGTAACCCAAAAAAATATGAAAAACATTTTAAAACAAACCAAAAAAGGAAAATAGTACGCAGTTTTAGCCTCTAAAAAAGCCGCTTTAAGTGTTGATTTTACAACACTTAAAGCGGTTTTAGGTGTCAAAGATGAGA
>NZ_BORE01000042.1:0-1906 GCF_018333015.1 Bacillus sp. J14TS2
TAAAGCGATTTCGATTTAAACTTGGCATTAAACTAAAATCATAGGTATCTAGTGTTTTTTGAACAGGGAACGATGCTTGCTTTAGTCGGCGCTGCCTTTGATTTTCTTCTCTGGTTTGTAGTTCCGTTTCTAACAGTGCTAATAAGTATTCTTCGTAGCTAAGATTTCTTTCTTCTGCTTCTCTAGCTAGGGAACGGAATTGTTTTGCAATAGTAGGCATTCTTAGCTGTTTCGTTATGTGATCAAGTAATAATTCTGTACTCACTCCACCTTCCCTCCAGTCAGCTGTCCATATTGGGCAATATTCGATTTTTGGATCTTATAGTCTAGTAGATTTGTAGGTGCCTGATTATTCGGAAGATTACAGATGGAGTGGTTCCCATTCGTGTACCTTTGAATCATTTCATGTACAAATTCATATCGAAAAACTCCTGCGTTTTCAGCCTCTAGTAAAGCCTCGGTTAGTTTATCCAACCCGATATCCCGATGGAGGAGGAGAAGACGTATAAATTTTCTGTCCCCTAGGGCTCCTTCTAGTTCTCTCATCTTACGATGAAAGCGTCTGAACACCTCTGGAATCTCAGAAGATTGAAACGCATGGGCATCCCTAATCGCCCGAGGTTTTTTAATTAACACATCAAGATAGTGGTCCAGAACAGTAAAAATCTGATGACGTTCATAAGAACGAGGATGCTCGGCGATCACTTGGTTTTGAGCCACAACGATCACACGATCGACAAAAACTTTGGCCCATACAGACTGGCTTACATAGTGGCAAGGGACAGAATATTGGTTGGTTTCAATCGTAACCAAAGATGTCTTATTAACTTGGCATGAAATAAGTTTGCACGCCTCAAATCTTTGTGGAGGAAGTGGACGTAAATACTCTTTTTCCTTTTCCCACATTTGGACAACTGTTTCTTTCTTATTCGAAACCTTCCGTTCTTTGGCTTCCTGTAAACACCACTCCTTAAGATCATCATTCAATTCATCCATCGATTGGACTTCTGGTAAGGGAACAAGCGCATTTCTTCTTACGTATCCAACCGTTCCTTCAATACGGCCTTTTTCATTTCCTGATCTAGGATTACAGAACTCTGCCTTGAATAAGTAATGGGTTTGTAAGGCTAAGAACGATTCCTGCTCCAAACGATCTCTCCCTTGGAGGATTTTTTGTACAGCCGTTTTCAAGTTGTCAAACAATCCCTCTGTCGGTACTCCGCCAAAGAATTCGAATGCGCAGACAAAACCATCTAAGAAAGCCTCCTGTTTTCCATGTAGATAGGCTCTTACAAACCGCACTCGACTTGCGGAGAGCTGTATGCAGAAGAGAAAAATCCTTTTCGTTCGACCCTTTAGAATAATGTCCGCCTCTCCCCAGTCGAATTGGAATTGGTGGCCGAGTTGAAAATCTAGAGGGATAAAGACTTCCTGTAGTTTTTTCCTGCGTTTGGCGACAATTTTACGGATATTGGATTCGGATCCCTTGAAGTTATATTCATTTTTCAATCTACGAAAAATTTTTGCGGCTGTATGTTTTTGTTTATTCCAACGTTTAAGATCATCTTCAATCCATTGATCAATGATTGGTAATACACGATTAGTCTCTTCCGAATACTTTTTATTGCCGTATACCTGTTGTCGATTGATCGTGTTTGGAGGTTGATCCTGCTTCAGATATTTACTAACAGTATTTCTTGAGATTTTTAGTCTTTTAGCGATCGCTCTTTCTGATAGACCTTCTACCTCCTTCAGAAATTTGATATTATAGTATTGAGCCATATTGATCATCCTTTTTTCCTCTCTCCATGTAGAATAGATAGTCACTTTCTATCATAAGAGAGATTGATAAAATTGGAAATCAGTGGCTCATTTTTATGTGATCGAACCATTTAAAAGTGGCTCA
>NZ_BORE01000043.1:0-1352 GCF_018333015.1 Bacillus sp. J14TS2
GGAGCTGTTGCACAATCAGGTAACTGATCGTGCAACAGTTTTTTTGTGCACAAAAAAACAGACCACAAAGGGTCTGCTCTCGTGTATTATTAATTTATGACAAGTAAAAAAATAACACAACCCCAGTATACGCAAACATCAGGTAATTATCAATTATATTTACCGATGGATGTAGAAGAAATGATACCTGCGGATGATTCGGTCCGACTCCACTGCCTCTTATGTGAAAGGATGGATTATAAAGGGCTATTACAGGCATACTCCCGAAAAGGGAGAAAACCGGCGGTCGATCCAGTCATTCTGTTTAAGGTCATCACCTACGCAGCCTCCCAAAAAATCTATTCTTCCCGGGAGATAGAAAAAGCATGTCGCCGGGATATCAATTTTCGCTGGCTTCTTCAAGGATATGCAGCTCCTGATCATTCGACCATCAGTCGATTCAAGCAAAGATATCTGACGGATACCGTGATGGAACAGCTATTCTTTCAACAAGTAGCGTGGCTCTACCAGCAGGATGCCATCACCGGGGAAACGGTCTATATAGATGGGACGAAAATCGAAGCCTCTGCCAACCGATATTCCTTCGTATGGAAAAAGGCGGTTACAAAGCATGAAGCCAACCTGTACTTAAAATGGCAAGACCTCTTAGAACAGATGAATACGACGTACTGTCAGGTATTCACAAGTCCTTATGAGACCTTTTTAGAAGATTTGAAAAAGGTTCTCAAGTTCCTGAAGAAAGTACAGGAAGAAGAAATCATCACGTTTGTTTACGGAAAAGGGAAAAGGAAAACTGTCCTTCAACGTTACCATGAACAAGTATTGGAAATGCTTCAGCGCAAAGAACACTACGATGCTTCCAATCAGATTATGGGAGAGAAGCGAAACAGCTATTCCAAAACGGACCATGACGCCACGTTTATGCGAATGAAAGAGGATCATATGCGGAATGGGCAGCTCAAACCAGCTTACAATGTCCAAGCCGCTGTAGATGCAGAATTTATCGTGGGAATAGATGTCTTTTCCGACCGTAACGACACGGCGACGTTGATCCCGATGCTTCAATATGTAAAGGGAAATCTCCCTTTCACGTATCGACATATCGTCGCGGATTCTGGATATGAAAGCGAAGAAAATTATGACTATTTAAAGAAGCAAAAGCAGACGGCCTATATCAAACCGCAAAATCATGAACGTAAGAAAAAAGCTTCTTTTAAAAAGGACATCAAATATCGCGAAAACATGGCTTATGACAAAAGCACAGATACCTATACCTGCGCTAATAATCAGCAGCTGTATGTCACCCGAAACTACACGCGGACCTCGCAAACCGGCTACCAATCTCAGGTAAC
>NZ_BORE01000044.1:0-1310 GCF_018333015.1 Bacillus sp. J14TS2
TTATTATGTGTTGAGAGACTGAACCCGATATGATAGACGACATGCCGGAGATGAGGGTTTCCTTGTCTGGAAATTCGACCATAGTACCGGGATCCCTCGTCTCCGCCCGATTGTTTGATAAGAGGGTTTGTACCAGCCTTTTTAATAAGTTGGCCGGGATTATCATAGTTTGAGATATCCCCTAGCTCAGCGTAAAATTCGGCGGCAGAAACTAAGCCAATACCTGGAACAGTAAGTAAAAGTTTGCCATCTGTTTGAATAAGGATCTTTTCGATCTCTCTTTCCAATGTCTTGATGTTTTCGCTTATTTTTTTGCGGTCTTGGAGTCTCATTTTTAACACAAGAAACTCCGGTGCTAGCTCTTCCTTAGAACGAGTAATGGCTTGTTCAGCAGCGAAGAGAAGCCTTTGAATGGTTGCGGCCCGCAATTTTAAATTGTATTCTTTCGACAACCTCTTAAGTCCCAGTTCACCTAGCGATAGAATATTTGAAGGGTGTGGATAGTGTTCCATAAAGAACAGGGAAGATTTCCCCCAGAAATCACTAAAGATTTTTTGGGTCTTTCGTTTCCCCTTTTGCTCAATCGCATATCCTTGGAATTCACGCCAAATATGATCCATTAAAGTCCGAATCTCCACTAGTAGAGAGGAGCGTCGATTCATTTCTTTTCTCCTCGTTCTTGTCAAAATGAGTAGTTGACGTTGCTTTCCTTCTAATAGTGTGGATTCAGTTCCTTTATTATTTTTAATGGCATGTGCCAGAGCGATAAGGTCCAAATCGTCCGTTTTACACCAATTGAGGGCACTATTTCTCTCTTCTTTGGTTGTATAGGCATTGAAGATATCTACACGATAACCACGTGAACCAAGTTCACGAACAATATCTTCATAATAATGGCCAGTAGCTTCAACGCCTATAAATATACGCTGAGCATCCACCATCTTTACGGATTTTTCAATCTTAGCGCATAGTAAATCTACACCTGAATGATTAACGGAAAAGAAAAAGGATTTCTCAATAACATCACCAAAGTAATTACATATCAAGGCTTTTTGATGAAGTTTAGCTGCATCAATTGCGATAATAAGAACTTGTTCTAGATCCACCCCCCGCAATTGATCCCTAAAATAACTTCCTTTTTTTCCTTGAATGTGATACTGTTTATGAGTCCCCATGCGACTTCAACCTCCTATTTTTAGTGAGTGGGTGATGAGATTGAGTTCCCTGTTAGGTACTTTAATCTTACATGAAGTCGCTGGGGATTTTTTATGTTTCTTTTTGGTAATTACATTATTTCATACACCAGGAAA
>NZ_BORE01000045.1:0-974 GCF_018333015.1 Bacillus sp. J14TS2
CAGATGGCAACGGATTTGGATAAGTCTGTCCAAACGTATACGGAACAAATCGAATCAAGTGAAGAAGCACAGGACCGAAAAGCCCTGCGTTCGGAACGGAAGCAGCCAAAACAAGCCTTAAAAAAAGCGCATGATTACATACATCGGAAAGAAAAATATGAAGAAGCATTGGAGATTTTAGAAGAACGTAATAGCTATTCCAAGACGGATCACGACGCAACCTTTATGCGATTGAAAGATGACCATATGAAGAATGGACAGTTGAAAGCTGCTTATAATGTGCAATTGGCAACAGAAGGACGTTACGCGTTAGCCTATGATATTTTTCCGAACCCTACCGATACACGAACATTGATTCCTTTTTTAGATCGAATGGAAAAGGAATATTTTGTGTTGCCTGAATTCCTAGTAGCGGATGCAGCTTATGGAAGTGAACAGAATATAGAAAATGTCACCCTGGAACGATTACGAACTGCCCTCATCACTTACAATATGTATCGTAAAGAGAAGAAGAAAAAATATAAAAACAATCCTTTTAACACCGCTAACTGGGATTATGATGCCGAAAAAGATGCCTTTACTTGTCCAAATGGGCAAGCTGTTACTTATCGCTATGACTCCAAACGGACAGACAAGTATGGTTACGAGCGACAATTTAAGGTCTATGAATGTGAAGATTGTACAGGTTGTCCTTTACGAGAGCAATGTACCAAAGCAAAGGAAGGCAACAACCGAAAAATATTTTATAATGAGAAATGGGAAGCACAAAAGAAGATGATACGAGAACAGCTTTCAGATGAAGAAATGGGCAAGCTTTACGGGAAACGTAAGATAGATGTGGAGCCATTTTTTGGATTCTTGAAGGCTAATTTGGGTTTCACTCGTTTCTCCGTACGAGGAAAACCCAAAGTGGAAAATGAATTGGGATTCGCCTTAATGGCAGTGAATCTGAGAAGATACACTGCCTCTAGCCG
>NZ_BORE01000047.1:0-879 GCF_018333015.1 Bacillus sp. J14TS2
GGGACAAAACCCAGTAAAAACAGAAAAAGTGATTTTCTACTAAGATGAAGTAGGAAATCACTTTTTTAATTTGATTAAAAAATGAAAAAATATACAAAAAAAGGATACCTTCTGATAAAGTTAAAGTACCACTACAAAAACAGAATCGAGGTATCCTTATGTTTAAATATTATAACGTAAATCAAGTCGTTTTGCCATTAGATTTCGAGATGAAATTACAAGAAAATGATATAGCTTATACAGTCCATGAATTTATTGAACAGATTCCAGAAGAAGCTTTCACCGGTTTTATCCGTCAGACAGGCTGTCCAGCCTATCATCCGCGTATGATGATGAAAATTATTTTATGTGCTTATACCCAGTCAGTGTTCTCTGGCCGAAAAATCGAAGGATTATTAAAAGACAGTGTGCGGATGATGTGGCTTGCGCAAGGATATGAGCCCAGTTATCGTACCATCAATCGTTTTCGTGTGAATCCGGAAGTAAAAGAACTATTGCGTCAGTGCTTCGTCCAGTTTCGTTGTCAACTGGTGGAAAAAGAGTTGATTGATGCAGAGGCTATCTTTATCGATGGAACCAAAATCGAAGCCAATGCCAATAAATTCACCTTTGTCTGGCGAAAATCCATCGAACGTTACCAAGCAAAACTCATCGAGAAATCGAATACCCTCTATGAAGAACTGGTGGAGAAAGAAATCATTCCAGAAATCGAACGGGAAAGCCCCGAGGCTCTAACGACAAAAGAACTTCAACAGATGGCAACGGATTTGGATAAGTCTGTCCAAACGTATACGGAACAAATCGAATCAAGTGAAGAAGCACAGGACCGAAAAGCCCTGCGTTCGGAACGGAAGCAGCCAAAACAAGCCTTAAAAAAAG
>NZ_BORE01000048.1:0-828 GCF_018333015.1 Bacillus sp. J14TS2
TCACTAGCGTTGCATTAAATTTCCAGCCAAAAGTCAAGAGGAAATAACTATGCCAAAATTATGAATAATGGCAATTATCACTATAAAAGTCCATAAAAAAACCTTATAATTAGGGTATGGTAGTCCTGTCCAAATCCCTAACTATAAGGAGTATCCATGGACAATCATACCATAAAAAGTGTATTCAAGGAATACATTCATCCATTAGAACCAAAAGTTATTCAAAAAATGATTGATTACGCCGGTATGGATAAATATGTGAAAAAGCTTGAGACCCTTAAGTATTTGTATATATTCCTATACGCACAATTAAAAGGGATCACGAGTTTGAGAAGAGTGAGTGAACAGGTGGGCCGGAAGAAAAATGTTCAAAGACTAGTGGGATTAGAAAGCATCAGTAAGTCGCAGCTTTCTCGTAAAAATCGAAGTATTCCCCCTGGGGTTTGCCAAGCCGTTTTACAACATTTAATTCTACAACTGCACCAAGTCATGGGACCAAAAAAGGCAAGTGAGGAACTTGGAAAACTAATTTTGATTGATTCTTCTACTATCTCGATGTGCCTTAAACAATATGAATGGGCCGATTTTCGAGAGACAAAGTCGGGGATAAAGATCCATACATCTGTGGTTTTTGTTGGTGAAGAATCATATCCAAATGCTGTCATTCCAACTCCTGCTAGACCAGCTGATGAAACACAGTTAGACGCACTCATGACACCAGATAAAAAGGCCCTCCATGTCTTTGATCGAGGATATTTCAACTTTGAAAAATTTGATCTTTATTCTTCGAACGGAATTCGATTTGTTACACGGATTAAAAGCAATACC
>NZ_BORE01000049.1:0-804 GCF_018333015.1 Bacillus sp. J14TS2
AGGAGGCCACTGAAAAAGTCCGAAAAAGATATGATTCCTCGAATTTATGATGGGAATCATATCTTTTTTTAGCTACAATACAAGTATCAAGTAAAAGTGGGTGGCTATAATGATCCGAAAACAAGAGTCAATGATGTTAAGTGCCTATTCGGGAATTTATGATGTAGTTGTGCCAAAGGATAACTTTTTACGAAAACTAAATGAATTAGTGGATTTTTCTTTTGTGTATGATGAATTAAATGATAAATACTGCCATACGAATGGGCGGAATGCAATTAATCCCATACGCATGTTCAAGTATTTACTGCTCAAAACCATTCATGATTTATCCGACGTGGATATTGTAGATCGCTCCAAATATGATATGTCTTTTAAATATTTCCTTGGGATGGCTCCCGAGGAGTCTGTTATAGAACCAAGTTCGTTAACTAAGTTTCGTAAATTACGGTTAAAAGACATCAATCTATTAGATATGTTGATTCATAAAACCGTAGAAATTGCCATCGAAAAAGGGATTATCAAAAGCAATTCGATCATTGTGGACGCCACCCATACAAAAGCTCGTTATAATCAAAAATCTCCAAAGGAAATATTGATGGATCGCTCCAAGAAACTTCGAAAATCGGTTTATGAACTGGATGAATCCATGAAACAAAAATTCCCACCCAAATCGACAACGGATAAGTTGGAAGATGAGATGATATACTGCCAAAAACTAATGGATGTGATTGAAAATGAGGAAACGATTTCCGAATATCCAAAAGTAAAAGAGAAGTTAAACCTATTAAAGGAAACCGTAAATGA
>NZ_BORE01000050.1:0-689 GCF_018333015.1 Bacillus sp. J14TS2
TGTAATCAGTAGGTTGGGGGTTCAAGTCCTCTGGCCGGCACCATGGACGAGCCATTAGCTCAGTTGGTAGAGCATCTGACTTTTAATCAGAGGGTCGCAGGTTCGAATCCTGCATGGCTCACCATTTTTTTGTTTAATAGTTTCAAGCGGGTGTGGTGGAATTGGCAGACACGCTAGACTTAGGATCTAGTGCCGCAAGGCGTGGGGGTTCGACTCCCTTCACCCGCATCTGATGAATGATTCCATGTCTTTGCGGAAGTAGTTCAGTGGTAGAACATCACCTTGCCAAGGTGGGGGTCGCGGGTTCGAATCCCGTCTTCCGCTTTGAATTGTACTGAATAGTGTATTTCCTTCAACGGATCAGAAGTCAGCTTAATAACTAACTAGTTTATCTCGGGAAGTAGCTCAGCTTGGTAGAGCACTTGGTTTGGGACCAAGGGGTCGCAGGTTCGAATCCTGTCTTCCCGACCATTTTTGGGGCCTTAGCTCAGCTGGGAGAGCGCCTGCCTTGCACGCAGGAGGTCAGCGGTTCGATCCCGCTAGGCTCCACCAAAAAAAGATTTTAAAAAAAGTTGTTGACATTGGGAATGCGATTTGGTAACATAGAAAAGTCGCCAATAAAGGCAACGAAGTTTGATCTTTGAAAACTGAACGAAACGAACGTCAATAAATATTGGATAAATGGTTCT
>NZ_BORE01000052.1:0-639 GCF_018333015.1 Bacillus sp. J14TS2
TCAAATATCGCGAAAACATGGCTTATGACAAAAGCACAGATACCTATACCTGCGCTAATAATCAGCAGCTGTATGTCACCCGAAACTACACGCGGACCTCGCAAACCGGCTACCAATCTCAGGTAACGGTCTACGAATGTGAAGATTGTACAGGCTGTCCGCTCAAAGAAAAATGTACGAAAGCGAAAGGGAATCGTCAACTGCATGTAGCTAAGGAATTTCTGGCTTACCGAGAAACAGCGCAAGAAAATATTCTAACAGAAGCAGGCACGTTGTATCGTATGAATCGTTCCATTCAGGTGGAAGGAACATTCGGCGTACTGAAGGAAGATTATCAACTGAAGAAGTTTCGTACGAGAGGAACAGGCAATGTACGAAACGAGCTTTTGATTCTGGCATTTGGCTATAATCTCAATAAAATACATACGAAAATCCAAGCTGATCGCCTGGATCATTATTATCATCCGTTAAAGACAGCTTAAAAAAATTTAGAAGGCGAAGCTTATTTAAGTGCGCCAAAAAACGAACAATTTCTTTTTACCACCAAAAATAAGATAGTGAATCTCAAAAAGGAGCAACCTAACATAGAAAAAAGAGCTGTCATCAAATGCATATTATGCATTCTGCGACAGCCCCTTT
>NZ_BORE01000053.1:0-637 GCF_018333015.1 Bacillus sp. J14TS2
TCAAATATCGCGAAAACATGGCTTATGACAAAAGCACAGATACCTATACCTGCGCTAATAATCAGCAGCTGTATGTCACCCGAAACTACACGCGGACCTCGCAAACCGGCTACCAATCTCAGGTAACTGTCTACGAATGTGAAGATTGTACAGGTTGCCCGCTCAAAGAAAAATGTACGAAAGCGAAAGGGAATCGTCAACTGCATGTAGCTAAGGAGTTTCTGGCTTACCGAGAAACAGCACAAGAAAATATTCTAACAGAAGCAGGCACGCTGTACCGTATGAATCGTTCCATTCAGGTGGAAGGAACATTCGGCGTACTGAAAGAAGATTATCAACTGAAGAAGTTTCGTACGAGAGGAACAGGCAATGTACGAAACGAGCTTTTGATTCTGGCATTTGGTTATAATCTCAATAAAATACATAAGAAAATCCAAGCTGATCGCCTGGATCTTTATTATCATCCGTTAAAGACAGCTTAAAAATTTTTAGAAGGCGAAGCTTATTTAAGTGCGCCAAAAAACGAACAATTTCTTTTTATCACCAACAATAAGATAGTGAATCTCAAAAAGAAATATCCTAACATAGAAAAAAGAGCTGTCATCAAATGCATATCATGCATTTTGCGACAGCTCCT
>NZ_BORE01000054.1:0-621 GCF_018333015.1 Bacillus sp. J14TS2
TAACACCCGAAGTCGGTGAGGTAACCTTTTGGAGCCAACCGCCGAAGGTGGGACAGATGATTGGGGTGAAGTCGTAACAAGGTAGCCGTATCGGAAGGTGCGGCTGGATCACCTCCTTTCTAAGGAATATTATGGAACGCCTACTAAGAGCGCCACGTCCTGTGGCAACGTCGGCATGACTCACATCGTGTGAGCCTAGAATGTTCTTGGAACATTCTATAAAAAGACGTTTCGTTTCGTTCAGTTTTGAGAGTTCAAACTCTCATCTATCACATGAAGTTGATAGAAACCAGTAGTTTTGTTCTTTGAAAACCAGATAAAATAAGAAGATATAACAAACCGAGAAGCATCACCTTATGGATGATTCCATAAGATAAACCTTTTTATTCAATCAGACGAAAAAGAAGCAAGAAGCTCAAGGAAACAAGCGAACGAACACCGGAGCGCACTCACGTGCGTGAGGATGTGAGTGAGTGCAGTTGACGCAGAGATTCGCCGCTTATTTTTTGGATGACGATTAAGTTATTAAGGGCGCACGGTGGATGCCTTGGCACTAGGAGCCGATGAAGGACGGGACTAACACCGATATGCTTCGGGGAGCTGTAAGCAAGCGTAGATCCG
>NZ_BORE01000056.1:0-581 GCF_018333015.1 Bacillus sp. J14TS2
CCCGAAGTCGGTGAGGTAACCTTTTGGAGCCAACCGCCGAAGGTGGGACAGATGATTGGGGTGAAGTCGTAACAAGGTAGCCGTATCGGAAGGTGCGGCTGGATCACCTCCTTTCTAAGGAATATTACGGAAAGAATGTTCTTGGAACATTCTACAAAAAGACGTTTCGTTTCGTTCAGTTTTGAGAGTTCAAACTCTCATCTATCACATGAAGTTGATAGAAACCAGTAGTTTTGTTCTTTGAAAACCAGATAAAATAAGAAGATATAATAAACCGAGAAGCATCACCTTATGGATATTATCCGTAAGAATTGTAAGACGTTTTTAACTAATCGGTAAAAAGAAGCGAGAAGCTCAAGGAAGCAAGTGAATGAACACCGGATCGCACTCACGTGCGTGAAGATGGGAGTGAACGCAGCGGACACAGAGATTCGAAGTTTTTATTTGACCGTATGATTAAGTTATTAAGGGCGCACGGTGGATGCCTTGGCACTAGGAGCCGATGAAGGACGGGACTAACACCGATATGCTTCGGGGAGCTGTAAGCAAGCGTAGATCCGAAGATTTCCGAATGGGGAAAC
>NZ_BORE01000057.1:0-522 GCF_018333015.1 Bacillus sp. J14TS2
GCGTATTGAAACGAGAGAAAAAAATTGAGCTCGGTTTTGGCTTAGGTGCGATGAAAGAAAGACTGCAGGCTTTGCAAGGAAATTTATCCATACATACAGACAATATGGAAGAAACGGTGTTGATCTGCACCATTCCAAGAAATAGCGAAGCCAATACCGACACACTCAGGGTAATCCTAGTAGATGATCAACCTGGCATTTTGGATGGTTTGAAGACAAATTTAGAGAGTCACAATCAACTGCAAATTGTCGGTATAGCTGAATCTGGAGAGGATGCCTTATCATTATGTAACCACATCCAGCCCGATATCGTACTTATGGATGTGAATATGGCTAATATGAACGGAATAGAAGCGATGGAAGCGATAAAGGAAAGGGATTCCATGATCAAGGTTGTTATTCTCTCATCTTTTGAGAATATCGATCAAGCGGTAGAGGCACTGCAAAAAGGAGCAAATGGCTATTTACTTAAGTCTATTCAAGCAAAAGAGCTCATTGATACCCTTCATTTCATTCACCGTG
>NZ_BORE01000058.1:0-487 GCF_018333015.1 Bacillus sp. J14TS2
CTGAGATTGGTAGCCGGTTTGCGAGGTCCGCGTGTAGTTTCGGGTGACATACAGCTGCTGATTATTAGCGCAGGTATAGGTATCTGTGCTTTTGTCATAAGCCATGTTTTCGCGATATTTGATGTCCCTTTTGAAAGAAGCTTTTTTCTTACGTTCATGATTTTGCGGTTTGATATAGGCCATCTGCTTTTGCTTCTTTAAATAGTCATAATTTTCTTCGCTTTCATATCCAGAATCCGCGACGATATGTCGATACGTGAAAGGGAGATTTTCCTTTACATATTGAAGCATCGGGATCAACGTCGCCGTGTCGTTACGGTCGGAAAAGACATCTATTCCCACGATAAATTCTGCATCTATAGCGGCTTGGACATTGTAAGCTGGTTTGAGCTGCCCATTCCGCATATGATCCTCTTTCATTCGCATAAACGTGGCGTCATGGTCCGTTTTGGAATAGCTGTTTCGCTTCTCTCCCATAATCTGATTG
>NZ_BORE01000059.1:0-462 GCF_018333015.1 Bacillus sp. J14TS2
CCCTCTGATTAAAAGTCAGATGCTCTACCAACTGAGCTAATGGCTCGTCCATGGTGCCGGCCAGAGGACTTGAACCCCCAACCTACTGATTACAAGTCAGTTGCTCTACCAATTGAGCTAGGCCGGCGAACTAATGATGGAGGATGACGGGTTCGAACCGCCGACCCTCTGCTTGTAAGGCAGATGCTCTCCCAGCTGAGCTAATCCTCCAATGTGCCTGGCAACGTCCTACTCTCACAGGGGGAAGCCCCCTATTACCATCGGCGCTGAAGAGCTTAACTACCGTGTTCGGGATGGGAACGGGTGTGACCTCTTCGCTATTGCCACCAGACTGCCTATATAAAAAGAGAGTTATTCTCTCAAAACCAGATAAAGAAGAAGATAAACGAGAAACACCATTATTAATCCAGCTCCAGTGCCCAGCGACTAGAAAACTTCTACGTTTCTTCCTACGATAAGTCA
>NZ_BORE01000060.1:0-412 GCF_018333015.1 Bacillus sp. J14TS2
ACACCCGAAGTCGGTGAGGTAACCTTTTGGAGCCAACCGCCGAAGGTGGGACAGATGATTGGGGTGAAGTCGTAACAAGGTAGCCGTATCGGAAGGTGCGGCTGGATCACCTCCTTTCTAAGGAATAATATGGAACGCCGACTAAGAGCGCCACGTCCTGTGGCAACGTCGGCATGACTCACATCGTGTGAGCCTAGAATGTTCTTGGAACATTCTACAAAAAGACGTTTCGTTTCGTTCAGTTTTGAGAGTTCAAACTCTCATCTATCACATGAAGTTGATAGAAACCAGTAGTGTTGTTCTTTGAAAACCAGATAAAATAAGAAGATATAACAAACCGAGAAGCATCACCTTATGGATGATTCCATAAGATAAACCTTTTTAATGTTGAATAAAAAGAAGCAAGAAGTTC
>NZ_BORE01000061.1:0-390 GCF_018333015.1 Bacillus sp. J14TS2
TCCCTAGGCGTAAGCCTTAAGACCCCTGAAAGATGATCAGGTTGATAGGTCCGAGGTAGAAGTGTGGTGACACATGTAGCTGACGGATACTAATCGGTCGAGGACTTAATCAAATGAAAGGCGAAAATGCCTGTTCATTGACGTACAAACTTTCTAGATTCTGACGAGATAAAGGAAACACGGCGAAGTATGAGCCGATGTTGACTTATCGTAGGAAGAAGCGTAAAAGTTTGCTAGTCGATAGGCGTTGTAGCTGGATCTAATAATGTTGTTTCTCGTTTATCTTCTTCTTTATCTGGTTTTGAGAGAATAACTCTCTTTTTATATAGCATTTAGAGGATCTTCTGCTAAGATCGCTCACATCCTGTGAGCAACGCAGAAGTCAGCACC
>NZ_BORE01000062.1:0-359 GCF_018333015.1 Bacillus sp. J14TS2
CCTTCTGCGATTCAGGGTTATTTTGCGGAACATCGGTTAAAGGCTCGACGTCCTGTCGAAACACCGATGGACTCGCATCCTGCGAGTCTCTCGCTCCTGCCGTCTGTAGCTAGACAGCACGGCGAAGAATGAGCCGATGTTGACTTACGCAAGCAGAAGCTGAAAGTTTGCTAGTCGCTGGGCGCTGGAGCTAGACGACAAAAATCAAAATTACAACTTATCCACAAGCGACAATTTTATAGTTTCCTGGTGTATGAAATAATGTAATTACCAAAAAGAAACATAAAAAATCCCCAGCGACTTCATGTAAGATTAAAGTACCTAACAGGGAACTCAATCTCATCACCCACTCACTAAAA
>NZ_BORE01000063.1:0-357 GCF_018333015.1 Bacillus sp. J14TS2
CGCATCTTGCCATAGCACTCGGAATAGAGATGATTCAAATTGGATACAAAGTAAAATTTATAACCGCCTCTCAATTAGTAGAGGAACTTTTAATGGCTAATGAGGAGCATAAACTTGGCGCATTTGATAAGAAATGGCTCAAATTCGATGTGATCATTATAGATGAACTTGGATACGTACCTTTTTCCAAAACGGGAGCAGAATTATTATTCCAATTTTTTTCAAGCCGATACGAACGCGCTAGCGTTATGATCACAACGAATCTTGAATTTACAGAGTGGACAAACCTTTTTGGAAACGAAAAAATGACGGCAGCATTACTTGATCGTCTTACCCATCGCTCACACATCCATTTGC
>NZ_BORE01000064.1:0-339 GCF_018333015.1 Bacillus sp. J14TS2
AATAGCTCAATCTGCCACCGATTCCGATAGAGATCACTGATTTCTTCCGCCTTGACTTTTGCATCATTGCAGATAATGGAAATCTTATTGCCTTCGCTATCTACTGTCTCGACTAATTGTAAAGGGGTCTTCATGGTGCCAATTTTCACAACGGCATGTCGTGTAATGGAAGAAGATGGATCGACCGGTAACTCTTCGACTACGCGTACAACGGTATTGCTTTTAATCCGTGTAACAAATCGAATTCCGTTCGAAGAATAAAGATCAAATTTTTCAAAGTTGAAATATCCTCGATCAAAGACATGGAGGGCCTTTTTATCTGGTGTCATGAGTGCGTCT
>NZ_BORE01000065.1:0-330 GCF_018333015.1 Bacillus sp. J14TS2
AGCATGTTTAACCTTCTTTATCAACGGAAATTGTTTTTAAGTTTACCATTTTTTTCATAGAAGATCGTTTTTATGGAAGAATAGCTAGTTTTTTAAATAGAAGGTCTAGCCATTATGTCAGCTCGTTCAATTGCCTTCTCACACCTTCTAGTAGGTCTGGCGGGGTTACTCGGGAGTTTGACACCTAAAAACCTAAAAAATGGACAAAAGCCTTGATAGGGCTTTATTTTTTTGTCAAATTTTCCCTTTAGTTATTTCGTAACACTTCGTAACATGTTATAATATAGGTAACTAAAGCTGGTTTAAGGAGCGATTCTATGCGCATTAAAG
>NZ_BORE01000066.1:0-329 GCF_018333015.1 Bacillus sp. J14TS2
CCTCTTTCATTCGCATAAACGTGGCGTCATGGTCCGTTTTGGAATAGCTGTTTCGCTTCTCTCCCATAATCTGATTGGAAGCATCGTAGTGTTCTTTGCGCTGAAGCATTTCCAATACTTGTTCATGGTAACGTTGAAGGACAGTTTTCCTTTTCCCTTTTCCGTAAACAAACGTGATGATTTCTTCTTCCTGTACTTTCTTCAGGAACTTGAGAACCTTTTTCAAATCTTCTAAAAAGGTCTCATAAGGACTTGTGAATACCTGACAGTACGTCGTATTCATCTGTTCTAAGAGGTCTTGCCATTTTAAGTACAGGTTGGCTTCATGC
>NZ_BORE01000067.1:0-319 GCF_018333015.1 Bacillus sp. J14TS2
CATAGGCTAACGCGTAACGTCCTTCTGTTGCCAATTGCACATTATAAGCAGCTTTCAACTGTCCATTCTTCATATGGTCATCTTTCAATCGCATAAAGGTTGCGTCGTGATCCGTCTTGGAATAGCTGTTACGTTCTTCTAAAATCTCCAATGCTTCTTCATATTTTTCTTTCCGATGTATGTAATCATGCACTTTTTTTAAGGCTTGTTTTGGCTGCTTCCGTTCCGAACGCAGGGCTTTTCGGTCCTGTGCTTCTTCACTTGATTCGATTTGTTCCGTATACGTTTGGACAGACTTATCCAAATCCGTTGCCATCTG
>NZ_BORE01000068.1:0-305 GCF_018333015.1 Bacillus sp. J14TS2
GCTGGCTTCTTCAAGGATATGCAGCTCCTGATCATTCGACCATCAGTCGATTCAAGCAAAGATATCTGACGGATACCGTGATGGAACAGCTATTCTTTCAACAAGTAGCGTGGCTCTACCAGCAGGATGCCATCACCGGGGAAACGGTCTATATAGATGGGACGAAAATCGAAGCCTCTGCCAACCGATATTCCTTCGTATGGAAAAAGGCGGTTACAAAGCATGAAGCCAACCTGTACTTAAAATGGCAAGACCTCTTAGAACAGATGAATACGACGTACTGTCAGGTATTCACAAGTCCTTAT
>NZ_BORE01000069.1:0-302 GCF_018333015.1 Bacillus sp. J14TS2
CGGATAAGTTGGAAGATGAGATGATATACTGCCAAAAACTAATGGATGTGATTGAAAATGAGGAAACGATTTCCGAATATCCAAAAGTAAAAGAGAAGTTAAACCTATTAAAGGAAACCGTAAATGATGACATCGAACATTTACGAATCTCTGAAGATCAAGATGCGAAAATTGGCCATAAAACGAAAGATACATCCTTTTTCGGCTATAAAACACATCTGGCGATGAGTGAGGAAAGAATCATCACGGCGGCTACGCTTACCACAGGTGAGAAAAATGATGGAAAACAATTAGAAACACTG
>NZ_BORE01000070.1:0-297 GCF_018333015.1 Bacillus sp. J14TS2
CTGTATGTATGGATAAATTTCCTTGCAAAGCCTGCAGTCTTTCTTTCATCGCACCTAAGCCAAAACCGAGCTCAATTTTTTTCTCTCGTTTCAATACGCCATTATCTTCAACTTGTAAGCGTAACTCTAAGTTGTCGAAATATAGAGATACTCTGATTTCACTTGCGCGTCCATGTCTAACAGCGTTTGTTAATGCTTCCTGAATGCAACGAATGATTGTTAATTTAACTTCCTTTGATAAGCTATATTCATCTCCAAAACATCGAAACTTTACAGAGATATCCGTACTTTCCATAA
>NZ_BORE01000071.1:0-294 GCF_018333015.1 Bacillus sp. J14TS2
TTGATAAGCTATATTCATCTCCAAAACATCGAAACTTTACAGAGATATCCGTACTTTCCATAAATTTGTCCACTAACTGTTTTATATTTTGAATAAGGGGTAGCTCCACTGTCGACGGTTCCAACTGGTGTACAAGTTTTCGTATGTCTTTTAAACCTTCATTTTCCTCATTCATTAAAACATTTATTTTTCTTATAACCTTTTCATCTTTCAATTAATAACTTATCTACTCCATCCCCATTATCATCTTTGTAAAGGTATGACCGACTGTATCATGTAATTCCCGTGATAAAC
>NZ_BORE01000072.1:0-291 GCF_018333015.1 Bacillus sp. J14TS2
AAGTTCCTCTACTAATTGAGAGGCGGTTATAAATTTTACTTTGTATCCAATTTGAATCATCTCTATTCCGAGTGCTATGGCAAGATGCGTCTTACCAGTTCCACTATTGCCTAAAAAAATTAGATTCACCTTTTTCTCTACAAACTCTCCCTTGGACAAAGTGGTAAAGCGATTTCGATTTAAACTTGGCATTAAACTAAAATCATAGGTATCTAGTGTTTTTTGAACAGGGAACGATGCTTGCTTTAGTCGGCGCTGCCTTTGATTTTCTTCTCTGGTTTGTAGTTCCGT
>NZ_BORE01000073.1:0-285 GCF_018333015.1 Bacillus sp. J14TS2
ATGAAAAACATTTTAAAACAAACCAAAAAAGGAAAATAGTACGCAGTTTTAGCCTCTAAAAAAGCCGCTTTAAGTGTTGATTTTACAACACTTAAAGCGGTTTTAGGTGTCAAAGATGAGATTATACGACAAAATCAGCTTAATAGTTCCATAAATAACATATTCATGCTATCAAATTTCATTTTTTGTCTGGTTTACTGAAATATAGAGGGAGACTAAAGGGTTTTTTACGCCTATCGCATAATTGGGGGGCAACATCTGTACATACGCAAATGGCACCTCCCC
>NZ_BORE01000074.1:0-278 GCF_018333015.1 Bacillus sp. J14TS2
TCCCAAGGCTAAATACTCCCTAGTGACCGATAGTGAACCAGTACCGTGAGGGAAAGGTGAAAAGCACCCCGGAAGGGGAGTGAAATAGATCCTGAAACCGTGTGCCTACAAGTAGTCAAAGCACAATGCGTATTTCCTTTGGGAAAACGCCGTGTGATGGCGTGCCTTTTGTAGAATGAACCGGCGAGTTGCGATTTCATGCAAGGTTAAGTTGAAGAGACGGAGCCGTAGCGAAAGCGAGTCTGAATAGGGCGTATGAGTATGAGGTCGCAGACCCG
>NZ_BORE01000075.1:0-271 GCF_018333015.1 Bacillus sp. J14TS2
ATATTACGCTTATTAAATAAAAAGCAAAGTATAAGAAACCAATAAAAAACCAGAGGAACAAATACACAAAATTTTTAACATTTGAGATAAGTAATTCCATATAAAAAACCACCTTGTCTTTTAATAATGGGATATCGTCAGATCCCTAACATCCCATGCGTATTTCATTATCCATACTTCACGTCATAAGGCATAGTGACATTTTGTCATTTGTTTTCATGACTGATATTCATAATGCCTTGTAGTAAAATAGTGATAATCACAACACTAA
>NZ_BORE01000076.1:0-265 GCF_018333015.1 Bacillus sp. J14TS2
TAGATGAGAGTTTGAACTCTCAAAACTGAACGAAACGAAACGTCTTTTTATAGAATGTTCCAAGAACATTCTAGGCTCACACGATGTGAGTCATGCCGACGTTGCCACAGGACGTGGCGCTCTTAGTCGGCGTTCCATATATTCCTTAGAAAGGAGGTGATCCAGCCGCACCTTCCGATACGGCTACCTTGTTACGACTTCACCCCAATCATCTGTCCCACCTTCGGCGGTTGGCTCCAAAAGGTTACCTCACCGACTTCGGGTG
>NZ_BORE01000077.1:0-265 GCF_018333015.1 Bacillus sp. J14TS2
ATTCCCATTCTCCTTTTTTTTTTGCAAAGAGACGATATATAACTGAATATTCAGTTATATATCGTCTCTCGTAGAAAACAAATCACTTGACTTTATTATCGCTTTTTTATGCAACGCTAGTGGGAAACTATAAAATTCTTGGCTTGTGGATAAGTTGTAATTTTGAGTTTTGTCATCCAGCTCCAGCGCCCAGCGACTAGCAAACTTTCAGCTTCTTCCTACGATAAGTCAACATCGGCTCATGCTTCGCCGTGTATCCTTTATC
>NZ_BORE01000078.1:0-262 GCF_018333015.1 Bacillus sp. J14TS2
TACTCACCCGTCCGCCGCTAATCGTCAAGGAGCAAGCTCCTATCTGATTCGCTCGACTTGCATGTATTAGGCACGCCGCCAGCGTTCGTCCTGAGCCAGGATCAAACTCTCATAAAAGTGTTGTTTCCTACTCAATTGCTGGCAATGGTTTAGAACCATTTATCCAATATTTATTGACGTTCGTTTCGTTCAGTTTTCAAAGATCAAACTTCGTTGCCTTTATTGGCGACTTTTCTATGTTACCAAATCGCATTCCCAATGT
>NZ_BORE01000079.1:0-255 GCF_018333015.1 Bacillus sp. J14TS2
TGATTATTGGTCAAAGCCTATGGTTGAGCTGATTTCAGAGTTGTGTAAAGAACCAGAGCGATCTTCTCATGGTCGACGCAGGCCTGAACATCAGCGGATTTTTGAAGAAACTCTCGCACAATATGAATTTGGGGATATTTTCCATTTGGAGGACCTAACTTACGATCCCATCATTTGAGTCCATGTACATCTCCCATTCGGTTGATTGGAGTGGAAGTCGGCGACTCCTGCGGGAATAGCTTGAGCGGAAGGCCC
>NZ_BORE01000080.1:0-255 GCF_018333015.1 Bacillus sp. J14TS2
GATTCCTCGTGTCCCGCCGTACTCAGGATCCACTCGGGAGGGAACGAAGTTTCAATTACAGGGCTGTTACCTTCTCTGGCAGGTCTTTCCAGACCGCTTCGTTTACCCCGTTCCTTTGTAACTCCATATCGAGTGTCCTACAACCCCAAGAGGCAAGCCTCTTGGTTTGGGCTGTTCCCCTTTCGCTCGCCGCTACTCAGGGAATCGATTTTTCTTTCTCTTCCTCCGGGTACTGAGATGTTTCAGTTCCCCGGG
>NZ_BORE01000081.1:0-255 GCF_018333015.1 Bacillus sp. J14TS2
CATCAGGTAATTATCAATTATATTTACCGATGGATGTAGAAGAAATGATACCTGCGGATGATTCGGTCCGACTCCACTGCCTCTTATGTGAAAGGATGGATTATAAAGGGCTATTACAGGCATACTCCCGAAAAGGGAGAAAACCGGCGGTCGATCCAGTCATTCTGTTTAAGGTCATCACCTACGCAGCCTCCCAAAAAATCTATTCTTCCCGGGAGATAGAAAAAGCATGTCGCCGGGATATCAATTTTCGCT
>NZ_BORE01000082.1:0-255 GCF_018333015.1 Bacillus sp. J14TS2
TTGCTTTGGTACATTGCTCTCGTAAAGGACAACCTGTACAATCTTCACATTCATAGACCTTAAATTGTCGCTCGTAACCATACTTGTCTGTCCGTTTGGAGTCATAGCGATAAGTAACAGCTTGCCCATTTGGACAAGTAAAGGCATCTTTTTCGGCATCATAATCCCAGTTAGCGGTGTTAAAAGGATTGTTTTTATATTTTTTCTTCTTCTCTTTACGATACATATTGTAAGTGATGAGGGCAGTTCGTAATC
>NZ_BORE01000083.1:0-255 GCF_018333015.1 Bacillus sp. J14TS2
TGAATAAAAAGCTTAAATACAGTCAATTGTGCTCTCAAAAGACAGAGAGTAAAGCTGTTGCATAAGACTGATTAGACGCTAATTAAATACTAGAATACCGCTTTATATGGAGTGGCGGGCATGATAGCCTTATCCGGCAGGGGAAAATCAATTCCTCTTGCCGCTTTGCCCGTAAAATCATGCCCCCAGAGGCTCCATGTCAAGCCTACAAAAGTTCACCCCACTTTCTGGGGGCGAGGTGAGATCGGTAGTTTC
>NZ_BORE01000084.1:0-255 GCF_018333015.1 Bacillus sp. J14TS2
TCTTCATGTGAAGAAAGAAATTATCCGGTATTAGCTCGCGTTTCCGCGAGTTATCCCAGTCTTACAGGTAGGTTGCCCACGTGTTACTCACCCGTCCGCCGCTAATCGTCAAGGAGCAAGCTCCTATTTGATCCGCTCGACTTGCATGTATTAGGCACGCCGCCAGCGTTCGTCCTGAGCCAGGATCAAACTCTCATAAAAGTGTTGTTTCCTACTCAATTGCTGGCAATGGTTCAAAACCATTTATCCAATATT
>NZ_BORE01000085.1:0-255 GCF_018333015.1 Bacillus sp. J14TS2
CTGCGTCAACTGCACTCACTCACATCCTCACGCACGTTTGTGCGCTCCGGTGTTCATTCGCTTGTTTCCTTGAGCTTCTTGCTTCTTTTTCGTCTGATTGAATAAAAATAAGCGGCGAACTTCTGTGTCAACTGCATTCGTTCGCATCCTCACGCACGTTTGTGCATTCCGGTGCTCACTCATTTGTTTCCTTGAACTTCTTGCTTCTTTTTATTCAACATTAAAAAGGTTTATCTTATGGAATCATCCATAAGG
>NZ_BORE01000086.1:0-255 GCF_018333015.1 Bacillus sp. J14TS2
ACCCTCTTATCAAACAATCGGGCGGAGACGAGGGATCCCGGTACTATGGTCGAATTTCCAGACAAGGAAACCCTCATCTCCGGCATGTCGTCTATCATATCGGGTTCAGTCTCTCAACACATAATAAAGATTTACAACCGTTCAAACAACGACTCAAGGAAAAAGGAAAACATTCTCGCAAAGTGTTTATCGCAATGGGCAATAAATTTATCAAAATTGCCTTTGCGATGTTACGAGACCAACAGCCATTTTTAT
>NZ_BORE01000087.1:0-255 GCF_018333015.1 Bacillus sp. J14TS2
TGGAAAAAGAGTTGATTGATGCAGAGGCTATCTTTATCGATGGAACCAAAATCGAAGCCAATGCCAATAAATTCACCTTTGTCTGGCGAAAATCCATCGAACGTTACCAAGCAAAACTCATCGAGAAGTCGAATACCCTCTATGAAGAACTGGTGGAGAAAGAAATCATTCCAGAAATCGAACGGGAAAGCCCCGAGGCTCTAACGACAAAAGAACTTCAACAGATGGCAACGGATTTGGATAAGTCTGTCCAAA
>NZ_BORE01000088.1:0-255 GCF_018333015.1 Bacillus sp. J14TS2
ATGTTGTTTCTCGTTTATCTTCTTCTTTATCTGGTTTTGAGAGAATAACTCTCTTTTTATATAGCATTTAGAGGATCTTCTGCTAAGATCGCTCACATCCTGTGAGCAACGCAGAAGTCAGCACCTCCTGTGCAAGTCTGGTGGCAATAGCGAAGAGGTCACACCCGTTCCCATCCCGAACACGGTAGTTAAGCTCTTCAGCGCCGATGGTAATAGGGGGCTTCCCCCTGTGAGAGCAGGACGTTGCCAGGCAAA
>NZ_BORE01000089.1:0-255 GCF_018333015.1 Bacillus sp. J14TS2
GAGAGTTATTCTCTCAAAACCAGATAAAGAAGAAGATAAACGAGAAACACCATTATTAATCCAGCTCCAGTGCCCAGCGACTAGAAAACTTCTACGTTTCTTCCTACGATAAGTCAACATCAGTTCGTCCTATTGGACTCACTGTGTTTCCTTTATCTCGTCAGAAACTAGGAAGTTTTTACGTCGCTAAACGGGCACTTCCGCTTTTTGTTTGATTAAGTCCTCGACCGATTAGTATCCGTCAGCTACATGTGT
>NZ_BORE01000090.1:0-255 GCF_018333015.1 Bacillus sp. J14TS2
CTGCGTCAACTGCACTCACTCACATCCTCACGCACGTTTGTGCGCTCCGGTGTTCATTCGCTTGTTTCCTTGAGCTTCTTGCTTCTTTTTCGTCTGATTGAATAAAAATAAGCGGCGAACTTCTGTGCCAACTGCATTCGTTCGCATCCTCACGCACGTTTGTGCATTCCGGTGCTCACTCATTTGTTTCCTTGAACTTCTTGCTTCTTTTTATTCAACATTAAAAAGGTTTATCTTATGGAATCATCCATAAGG
>NZ_BORE01000091.1:0-255 GCF_018333015.1 Bacillus sp. J14TS2
TTTGCCTGGCAACGTCCTGCTCTCACAGGGGGAAGCCCCCTATTACCATCGGCGCTGAAGAGCTTAACTACCGTGTTCGGGATGGGAACGGGTGTGACCTCTTCGCTATTGCCACCAGACTTGCACACGAGGTGCTGACTTCTGCGTTGCTCACAGGATGTGAGCGATCTTAGCAGAAGATCCTCTAAATGCTATATAAAAAGAGAGTTATTCTCTCAAAACCAGATAAAGAAGAAGATAAACGAGAAACAACAT
>NZ_BORE01000092.1:0-255 GCF_018333015.1 Bacillus sp. J14TS2
TGAATCAGGAAGAAGGAAAGCTAAAATAATGCAATAACCACCCGAAATGATAATTTCCGTAAGGATGAAATACCTCCTGTAAAATTGCTGAATTAAAAATGGAACTGAAAAGACAATGAAGGGCAATGCAAACAGAATCCAAAGCGGGAATGATAAAACGTTATGAAATTCCCATAAGCCGATTAGGACAGAGAGTAACCAAATGGAGCGAACAGCAAATACCATCCAGTCATACCAGTACCACTTTTTGATGAT
>NZ_BORE01000093.1:0-255 GCF_018333015.1 Bacillus sp. J14TS2
GGAAGAGAAAGAAAAATCGATTCCCTGAGTAGCGGCGAGCGAAAGGGGAACAGCCCAAACCAAGAGGCTTGCCTCTTGGGGTTGTAGGACACTCGACATGGAGTTACAAAGGAACGGGGTAAACGAAACGGTCTGGAAAGACCCGCCAGAGAAGGTAACAGCCCTGTAATTGAAACTTCGTTCCCTCCCGAGTGGATCCTGAGTACGGCGGGACACGAGGAATCCCGTCGGAAGCTGGGAGGACCATCTCCCAAG
>NZ_BORE01000094.1:0-255 GCF_018333015.1 Bacillus sp. J14TS2
AAATAATCTTTTCCCTGGAATTCCTTCTGCTGGCTATTCTCAGCTGTTTTCATGCTTACGGAATAGCTTTTGCTTTTAGCTCCAGGTTTGTAGCAACCTTCTCGGAGTGGACAAACTTTACTTTTTTCAACGTCAAAATGGTATGTATCTGTTTGATTCTTGGATGCACGTTTCTTCACTTGGCGTACTTTCCATATCGCCATATGTCCTTCTTTACAGACATACATTCCCGCATCTTTATTAAACTCAAATTCA
>NZ_BORE01000095.1:0-255 GCF_018333015.1 Bacillus sp. J14TS2
CCCCCCCCCCCCCCCCCCCCCCCCCCCCCCCCCCCCCCCCCCCCCCCCCCCCCCCCCCCCCCCCCCCCCCCCCCCCCCCCCCCCCCCCCCCCCCCCCCCCCCCCCCCCCCCCCCCCCCCCCCCCCCCCCCCCCCCCCCCCCCCCCCCCCCCCCCCCCCCCCCCCCCCCCCCCCCCCCCCCCCCCCCCCCCCCCCCCCCCCCCCCCCCCCCCCCCCCCCCCCCCCCCCCCCCCCCCCCCCCCCCCCCCCCCCCCCC
>NZ_BORE01000096.1:0-255 GCF_018333015.1 Bacillus sp. J14TS2
TACAGACATACATTCCCGCATCTTTATTAAACTCAAATTCATCTTCTTTTTTTCGATAGCCCTGGGTTACGGAAGGATTTAATTTGGCTACTAACTCCATTTCCTTTTCACTGGTGTATTCAATATTCCCCTTTTCAGAATAAGCTGCATCTCCAATAACGGTTTCTACATCCATGCCAGCTTCCATACTTTTTTCAATCAGTGTTTCTAATTGTTTTCCATCATTTTTCTCACCTGTGGTAAGCGTAGCCGCCG
>NZ_BORE01000097.1:0-255 GCF_018333015.1 Bacillus sp. J14TS2
GAACTTCTTGCTTCTTTTTATTCAACATTAAAAAGGTTTATCTTATGGAATCATCCATAAGGTGATGCTTCTCGGTTTGTTATATCTTCTTATTTTATCTGGTTTTCAAAGAACAACACTACTGGTTCCTATCAACTTCATGTGATAGATGAGAGTTTGAACTCTCAAAACTGAACGAAACGAAACGTCTTTTTATAGAATGTTCCAAGAACATTCTAGGCTCACACGATGTGAGTCATGCCGACGTTGCCACAG
>NZ_BORE01000098.1:0-253 GCF_018333015.1 Bacillus sp. J14TS2
AACGAGCTGACATAATGGCTAGACCTTCTATTTAAAAAACTAGCTATTCTTCCATAAAAACGATCTTCTATGAAAAAAATGGTAAACTTAAAAACAATTTCCGTTGATAAAGAAGGTTAAACATGCTCTCATCTTTGACACCTAAAACCGCTTTAAGTGTTGTAAAATCAACACTTAAAGCGGCTTTTTTAGAGGCTAAAACTGCGTACTATTTTCCTTTTTTGGTTTGTTTTAAAATGTTTTTCATATTTTT
>NZ_BORE01000099.1:0-251 GCF_018333015.1 Bacillus sp. J14TS2
CATATTCATGCTATCAAATTTCATTTTTTGTCTGGTTTACTGAAATATAGAGGGAGACTAAAGGGTTTTTTACGCCTATCGCATAATTGGGGGGCAACATCTGTACATACGCAAATGGCACCTCCCCGGGAGTTTGACACCTAAAAACCTAAAAAATGTACAAAAGCCTTGATAGGGCTTTATTTTTTTGTCAAATTTTCCCTTTAGTTATTTCGTAACACTTCGTAACATGTTATAATATAGGTAACTAA
>NZ_BORE01000100.1:0-249 GCF_018333015.1 Bacillus sp. J14TS2
GGTGCTGACTTCTGCGTTGCTCACAGGATGTGAGCGATCTTAGCAGAAGATCCTCTAAATGCTATATAAAAAGAGAGTTATTCTCTCAAAACCAGATAAAGAAGAAGATAAACGAGAAACAACATTAATTAGATCCAGCTACAACGCCTATCGACTAGTAAACTTTTACGCTTCTTCCTACGATAAGTCAACATCGGCTCATTCTTCGCCGTGTTTCCTTTATCTCGTCAGAATCTAGAAAGTTTATAC
>NZ_BORE01000101.1:0-249 GCF_018333015.1 Bacillus sp. J14TS2
CTACCATACCCTAATTATAAGGTTTTTTTATGGACTTTTATAGTGATAATTGCCATTATTCATAATTTTGGCATAGTTATTTCCTCTTGACTTTTGGCTGGAAATTTAATGCAACGCTAGTGATAATTTCCTGGTGTATGAAATAATGTAATTACCAAAAAGAAACATAAAAAATCCCCAGCGACTTCATGTAAGATTAAAGTACCTAACAGGGAACTCAATCTCATCACCCACTCACTAAAAATAGGA
>NZ_BORE01000102.1:0-239 GCF_018333015.1 Bacillus sp. J14TS2
TCGATTCCCTGAGTAGCGGCGAGCGAAAGGGGAACAGCCCAAACCAAGAGGCTTGCCTCTTGGGGTTGTAGGACACTCGACATGGAGTTACAAAGGAACGGGGTAAACGAAGCGGTCTGGAAAGACCCGCCAGAGAAGGTAACAGCCCTGTAATTGAAACTTCGTTCCCTCCCGAGTGGATCCTGAGTACGGCGGGACACGAGGAATCCCGTCGGAAGCTGGGAGGACCATCTCCCAAG
>NZ_BORE01000103.1:0-217 GCF_018333015.1 Bacillus sp. J14TS2
TTCCTTAGAAAGGAGGTGATCCAGCCGCACCTTCCGATACGGCTACCTTGTTACGACTTCACCCCAATCATCTGTCCCACCTTCGGCGGTTGGCTCCAAAAGGTTACCTCACCGACTTCGGGTGTTACAAACTCTCGTGGTGTGACGGGCGGTGTGTACAAGGCCCGGGAACGTATTCACCGCGGCATGCTGATCCGCGATTACTAGCGATTCCGGC
>NZ_BORE01000104.1:0-217 GCF_018333015.1 Bacillus sp. J14TS2
AGTCCCGTCCTTCATCGGCTCCTAGTGCCAAGGCATCCACCGTGCGCCCTTAATAACTTAATCGTCATCCAAAAAATAAGCGGCGAATCTCTGCGTCAACTGCACTCACTCACATCCTCACGCACGTTTGTGCGCTCCGGTGTTCATTCGCTTGTTTCCTTGAGCTTCTTGCTTCTTTTTCGTCTGATTGAATAAAAATAAGCGGCGAACTTCTGTG